>JBGYGP010000061.1:0-5829 GCA_041820645.1 Proteiniphilum sp.
CAAAGCCGGTAGAGAATTGGCCAAATTCTTAATAAAGAAAGGGCAACTGTAAGGCACAGCTCTCGCTTAGTTGTTTGTAGTAACTAAGTCGAAAAAGTTTTGCCGGTAAGTTTCTCCGATCGGAATCTCTTTTTCCCCGATAATAATCCGGTTTTTATTGATTTTCTTTACCTTGGAAATGTTTACGATGAAAGAGCGGTGAATCCGTTGAAACTCTTTCCCGGGGAGTTTGTCTTCAATCGCTTTCATGCTCATCAGCGTGAGGATGGGTTTGCCTCCCCCGGATTCGGTATAAATTTTGATGTAATCTTTCAATCCTTCGATATATAGTATTTCGTCAAAAAGCACTTGCAGGAGCTTGTATTCCGAACGGATGAAAACCCCTGCGGGTGCTTTTTCCGTTTTAAGATTGGTTTTCGATTTTTTCAGTTCAAACCATTCGAAAGCCTTTTTTGCGGCGACCAAAAAGTCGGAATAGGAAAACGGCTTGAGCAAATAATCCAACGCGCTCACTTTGTAGCTTTCCAAAGCATATTCGCCGAAAGCGGTAGTAAAGATAATCCGCGTATCGTCACCGATAAACCGCGCAAACTCCATCCCGTTCACCTCCGGCATCTGGATGTCTAAAAAAATCAAATCGACTTTTGTTTCCGATAGGTTCATCATTGCATCGGAAGCGTTTGAGAAACGTCCCCTCAGGCTCAGGAAGGAGGTTTTATCGATATACGATTGCAATAAATCGAGTGCCAGGGGCTCGTCGTCAATTATCCAGCAATTGAGTTTCATAGATTCAGTTCTGTTTCGTATGAATAATTAATTTGGTTGAATATACCTCTTCCGATAATTCGGTTGTCCATACATATCTGCCGGAATAAATCAAATCGAGCCGTTTTCGGAGCAACTCCGTCCCGATACCGCTTCCGCTTTTATCGGAAACGGTTTTCGGGAAGAAACTGTTTTGCGAATAAAACTCGATCACACCGTTGTCTTTCTCCACTAAAGAGATGTTGATAAACGACGGTTTGTTGCCACTGATACCATGCTTAAAAGCGTTTTCCACCAATGAGATGTATATGAGAGGGGCTATTTGCGTCGTGCTGTTCTCCTGAATTTCCAGTTTTGTTTTCAACTCCACGTTCGAAGAAATCCGAATACGCATCAACTGAAAATAGTTGCTGATAAAATTCACCTCCTGTTTCAATGGCACAAAGGGTCTGTCGTTATCGTAGAGGATGTATCGGAGCATCTTACTCAAATCGAGCACCGCCTCCCTCGCTTTTTGGGGATTAAATTCGATGAGAGCGTAAATGTTGTTGAGCGTGTTGAGCAGGAAATGCGGGCTTATCTGGTTTTTGAGATTCTGCAATTCGGCTACCGATTTGGCCTTCTCCAACTCTTTCCGTTCGTTTTCTACCTGAAACCAGTGCAGTGTCATTTTCAAAGCGACGCTGAGCCCTGCCATCGTAAGCAATGCCGTGAAGTTGCGAACGATAAAAAACCATGGCGAGCGCCGGAAATTTCCCCGCCGGAAACGCGGCCGTTGAGATTGGTCGTAGAAATAAGCTTTCATCCATTCGTCGCCGTAATACGAAATAAGTATCGCTGCCGCAATGAGGAGAAAATTGTAGAGAATAAATTTTTTAGTCTGCCCCTGAAACAAGTATTTCTTGATTAAAAAGAAATGATTGACGTAAAACACCAACAATACGGATACCATATAGGGAGTGGACCGAATGAATTTATCCCATTGAAACAATCTCTCCGTATCCATGAAGAAATAAGGCGCAACCAGTATCATGCCCCACATCAGGATGTGGATTAATACAATTGTTTTCTTATTTGTTATGTGTTGGTTCATTCTCAAATCGATTTCGTATCATACTCTAAAATCTACCACCGCCTCGGTGTCCTCCTCTTTCGCCCCCCATCGGCGGTTGCATATCCGCAGCGGTAGCGCCGCCTTTGAAGAAGTTGAAACGATATACGAAATGCACCATGAAGTAAGAAGTAAGCGCATTGGTTGTCGTATCTCGGATGTAGTTGGCGGTAACGTTTCTGCTGATGTTGCTCCGTTGTTGCAATATATCGTAGATTTTGAAACGGAGCGTTCCGTTTTTCTGTTTGAAAAGTTGTTTTGATACGGAGGCGTTCCAAAGCCATTCGTCTTGGCTAAATCCGTCTGAATATCCCGAATTGGTGCTGTAATTGATATCGCTTTCAATGGAAAAACTCCAAGGAAGATAAATCGTAGTGGCGGCATTTCCCCCGTAGTTGAAGTATTCTTGGTCTTGTTGTCCTTCGAGGCTGTTTTGTACGTTGTTGTAATTGATATTCCCGCGAACTCCGAAGTCAAAGACATCGGAACGATAGTTCAACCCCATTACCTGCATCAGATTGAGCCTCTGGTTCAGGTTGGTTTCATTGTTTGAAAAACCGTTGGCGTTGGTATATCCGGCAAAAGACATGGAGAAAATTGAGAATTTAATGTTTTTCAACGGGAGATTCAGCATAAATCTTCCGTTGGCATTCCAGTTGCCGCTTACGTTTTTGTAGGTTGTCTCCTTGCGTCCGGTATTTCTGTCGGTTACGGTTGAGGAAACGATGTCGTTTAGTACATATCCGGCATTGCCGAAGAAACCCATCCAACGATTTTTTTCGGGATTGAAGTTTTGATAACGCACATTCACCTGATGTTGGAACGATGGTTTCAAATCGGGGTTTCCGTAGGTGATACTCAGCGGATTGGAGACATCTACTACAGGCGACAATTGAGTAGCCGAAGGTTGGTTGGTATCTCCCGAATAGCGTATGCGCAAATTGTGCTGACGGCTCCATCTGTAATTGAATTGTGCCATGGGAGAGTAATTGACCACTTTTTGCGTTAAATCGTCCAAAAGTTTGTCGCCTACGAATATTTTGCTTCTCGAATTAGCCGGTTGCATCAACAAGCCGACGGTGTAATCGTATTTCTCGCGAATGGATTGGAAATTGAGTTCGACCTGTTGGGTTACAAAATTGTTCTCCAATCTGCGGCTGTATTGTTCGTCCAAAACGGTGTAATTCCCCGACGCGTCTTTAGTGCGTGTATCTTTGTCCGATTCCGAAAGGTTTTGCCGGTATTGGTAGGACAATTGAATAAAATTCTTGTTACCGATGGGTTCTACAAAAGACAAATAACCGCGCCAGTTTCTGGAGTTGCTCGTGTTGGCAAATCGTTGGTCGATGATGTCGTCTGCCTGTGTACCGTTGTAAAACGTATTCGATTGGTTGGAACCTCCGTTTTCGGAATCCGAAATACCTCCCCGCAATTGTACGCTCAACACGCGCCCTTCCTTGCCTCCCAACTTGCGGCTGGCATCCAATCTGGCGGAGAGGTCTTTTCCGTTTCCTTCGGAATTATATTTTGAATCTCCGTGATTGATGATGTCGTTGTTGAGTTCGGTGCGCGTAATGAAATCTCCTGTTTCGTTGCGGCGGTTGTTGTAAACAGCCCCTTGCGGAGAGAAAATAATTTTGGTAAGCGTATCGGGTTCCCATTCCATCCTTAAATCGATGTTCAGGTTTTGGCTGTAATTGTTTGATGCGGTGCTGTCGTCCTCAATGGTGTTTCCGCTGCTTAATATGTTTTGAGTACGCGATTTGGAAAGAGTATTGTTGTCGGTAACGCCATATCGGAGGTTTCCGCCTATTTTGAATTTGCTCGATAGCTGCGTGCTGAAATTGAATCCCAAATTGCCCGATTCGGTAATACCGCTTTGTCCGCCCATAAATCTTCGTCGCCCGCCACCCGGGCCTCCGGCATTGGTAAACATAGCCGATGCCAAATCCGAAAATCCGGCATTGTTTGTATTGTTGGCGCCGCCCATGAGGGTGTATTGGTTTTTGTTGTACATGTGATTGAGCATCACGTTGGCTTCGTACCTGTTTTTGCTGCCGTATCCGGCAAAAGCATTTCCGAACGTCCCTTGTTTCATTCCCGGTTTTACGGTGAGGTTGATGATTGTTTCTTCGTCTCCGTCATTAAATCCGGTCATTTGCGCCATATCGGAACGACGATCCAAGACCTGCAGTTTATCAACCATTTTGGCCGGAAGATTTTTGGAAGCTACTTTGGGGTCGGAACTAAAAAACTCCTCGCCGTCAATCATTATTTTTGATATTTGTTTGCCGTTTACGGTGATTTTACCTTCGGAATCGATTTCTACGCCGGGCATTTTTTTCAACAGGTCTTCCACCACGGCACTTTCGGTTACTTTATACGAATCGGCGTTGTATTCCAAAGTGTCGCCTTTGACCACAATTTCGGGAGCTTTGGCGGTAACTACGGTAGCATCGAGGAGGATGTTATCGGGAGTCATCTCAATGAGGCCGAGGTTTTCCGTGAGTTGTGAGTTGCTGATGGCTGCATTTTTATAGATGTTGTTGAATCCTATATAAGATATGTGGACTATGTATCTTCCGTTTGTTATCGGAATATTGAAAGCGCCTTCCGCGTTGGAAGCTGCTCCGGTAACAAAACTGCTATCTTGGCGCAGAATTCGCACATTGGCTTGTGCGATAGGCTCTTGGGTCGCTTGATCGACAATTTTTCCGACAATTTTTCCGTTTTGGGCAAAAACAGGGAATGCCAATACAAATAAAAATGTTGCAAACAGAAATGTATTTTTTTTCATACTCAACTTTAAACAACGAAATCAAATCGAAAGTTTAAAAAACTTATATCAAGATATTTGCAAAATTAACCCCCGCCATCTTTAATGACAAACAAAATAGATAAACAGGTAGTTTTTATCGACCAACAGGCTTTATTTTAGCTATTAAATAGGTAATCGACTGTGATTTTTTTTCTAACTTTGTCTTCTGAAATCAAAAAAGTCATTCGTATTTGTATGTTAAAATCATTGAAAACCGAAGATTGGACTTCCACGCTTATCGGAAGCCTTATTTTAGTCGTTGTGATTTGTTTTCCGACATTTATGAAAAATCCCGTTGCTATTTTTGCGGTTATAGCGGTCTTGAGTTATCTGGGCTATTTGTTTATGGGAAACAAAGACAAGGGGCTTTTTCCGCTCTCCTTTGTCATTATTTTTGCTTTAGCCCTGTTGGCAGATTATATCTCCGGCATACCTTCCATCAAACGCACCGGACTCGAATCGGTATTTTTTTCGGTTCTTATCGGGTTGGCAATCCGAAATATTGCAGGACTTCCCGCTTGGTTAAAACCGGCCGTGAAAAGCGAATATTATATCAAAGCCGGACTGGTGGTATTGGGGAGTAGCATTCTGTTCGGCGAAATTCTCAAAGCCGGTAGTCTGGGATTGATTCAAGCGGTAATTGTAGTTTTCAGTGTTTGGTATTTCAGTTATTGGATTTCTAAAAAGATGAAAGTGGACGAAGAGATGTCGATGATGTTGTCGAGTTCCGTGTCCATTTGCGGCGTTTCCGCTGCCATTGCTACCTGTGGAGCGATAAAGGGAGACCCCAAAAAATTGACATTTATCGTTTCGTTGGTGCTTATTGTCGCTATTCCCATGATGTATATCTTGCCGTTTTTAGCTAAATGGATGGGATTGAGCGATCAAGTTGCCGGTGCTTGGCTGGGAGGCACTATTGATACTACGGCTGCCGTGGTTGCGTCGGGTAAATTTATCGGAGAAACGGCCGAACAATACAGCGTGATTATCAAATCGGCTCAGAATGTGCTTTTGGGTGTAGCTGCTTTTGTAATCTCAATTTATTGGTCGTACAAAGGCAAAAATACCGATATTCGCCCTTCGGGAGGCGTATTGTGGGAGCGTTTCCCAAAATTTGTTTTGGGATTTATTCTCG
>JBGYGP010000062.1:0-3371 GCA_041820645.1 Proteiniphilum sp.
AAAAGCGAATACGACAAGTACGCGGAAGATATTGAGCGCATGAACGTTCGGATTGATTCGCTTAGAACTTTGCCTCCCGACAACTTACAGGGGTATGACAGTCGGAATCCGGCAGACGTACTTGTCGTGATTATCCGTTGCAGGTACTCGCTTGATATTTCGGGTACGACCGTGGAAGAAACGTTCGATTTCTATCTGTCACCGGATGGAAATAAGTGTTACCGAAAGAAAGGAATATAGGGGTAAAGTTGAAATCACCCTAACCCCTGCCTAAACTCGCTGGGAGAAACTCCCTACACACTACGCACATACCTGCTGAAAAACGACTGGCTCGAAAAATGCAGAGCATCGCCAATCTCCGTAAAACTCAAATTCGGGTTACGAAGCAAGATGACGATACGTTGCGTGGTGTAATTCTGTATCCACTCTCCGGCGGTTTTTCCGCTGTTTTTCTTGCAGACTTCCGTCAGGTATTTTGTTGTGATACAGAGCTTGTCGCTGTAAAAGCCGAGTTCTCTGTGTTCCATGCAATGCGTGTCGGCAAGGTTCAGGAAACGCTCGAAAAGAGAAATCCGCTGTCCCTCAAAATTCAACCGCTCATCTATTTTATGCGCGAAAATATTCCACATATCCATAATGAAAACCTGGACGTGCAGGTTGAGCATTTTTTCTCTGAAACGGAGTTCCGTGTCAGCATTAATTGACTTTAACACCTGTAAATTTCGCAGGCATCTCTCTTTGTCGTGTTTCGAGAGCGAAACCACCGGATGCTCTTTGGAAAACAGATACCCTTTGATACCCCACGATATGTCGGGATTGTTTTTCGTGGCCATCTCGTAAGACATAAAAAAGAAATCCGCTTGAAAATCAATACTAAAAAGCAAATCTTCCATCTCTACCGAAGGGAGTAGAATAACAATATCATCCGGTTTTATTTGATAAATCGTACCGTTCATTCGGAATTGCCCCGTCCCGTTATGGCAAAGGATATGCGTGAAATAATGGTTAAGATAGTCTTGGGGCAGTTTATCCGCCTCATACCTGTCGAGTATGATAATTTCGTCTTTTTCTGTCATTTCTTCTGTCGTTTTACGGCAAAGTTACGAAAAAAAACGACAAAACCGCCTTTTGTGAAAATCATGTAGTGAAAAATGACACAATCGGAAGAAATACTGCTATTATCTTTGCATTATCAATTTCATCATTAAAAAAATCAACAGAAATGGAAAAGAAAAGAAACAACATCAACCGCCGCGACTTTATCAAAGGGTCGGCTATGGCAGTTGCCGGAATGGCATTGGGAGGCTCGGCTGTTGCAAAGGCATTTACCTCTTCCACAGAGAAATACACAGTCGGTAAAAATTTCGATTTCGAAAAACGTAAGCTCGGCAACCTCGAAGTTACCGCACTCGGCTACGGCTGTATGAACATCGCTTGGGCGTATGGACCGCAAACCGACCGCAAAAAAATCCATCGAACTTATTCGCACCGCTTACGAGCAGGGCATTCGTTTCTTCGACACGGCGGAAATTTACGGACCGTTTTACAGCGAAGAGATGCTTGGCGAGGCACTTAAAAATGTGCGTAACAATGCCGTGATTGCTACTAAATTTGGGTTTGATATCGACCCCGATACACGCCAAGTAAACGGCAACAACAGTCGTCCCGAACACATCCGAAAAGTAGTGGACAGAATGCTGAAACGCTTACAAACAGACCGTATAGATCTGCTTTACCAACACCGTATCGACCCCAATGTTCCGATAGAAGATGTGGCAGGCACGGTGGGCGACTTGGTACGCGAAGGCAAGGTATTGCACTTTGGGCTGTCGGAAGTGGGCGAAGCCACTATTCGCCGTGCACACAGCGAGTTTCCTGTAACAGCCGTTCAGAACGAATACTCGTTTTGGGTACGCAACGCCGAAGCGGAAGTGTTGTCAACTTGTGAAGAATTGGGCATCGGTTTTGTGCCTTGGAGTCCGCTCGGAATGGGTTACCTCACAGGGAAAGTTACCCCCGGTTTCAAGTTCCAAGAGGGCGACATCCGTAAAACCTTAGGTTTTCCTCGCTTTACCGATGAGGCAATCGAGAAAAACCGCCCCGTGGTGGATATTTTGCAAAGAATAGCACAAAAAAAAGGGGCTACTCCGGCACAAATCGCCTTGGCGTGGCTGCTTGCACGCAAGCCTTTTATCGTTCCCATTCCGGGCACGACCAACTTTGACCACCTCACAGAGAATAACGGCACGAGCAACGTAGCGCTGTCGGCAAGCGATATGAATGAGCTGGAAACCGAATACGCTAAAATTACCGTCTTTGGCGACCGTGCTCCTTCAACGCTTAAATCTGCTCACGACATTGGTGTCAATTATGGTTCATCGTCGAAAGGCACACACGGCGGAACACCTTTGAGAAAATAGCAACATTGCATAACAATAAAAACTTTTAGAAAAATGAACACCAAATTATTTATTACGGCACTCATAGCAATCATATTTGCTTCGTGCCAAAATCCAAAAACAGACAGCAGTAACAATAAAAACACAACAGTAATGCAGGAAATTCAAGACAAAATGGCTCTCAGAGAGCTGGTAGATAATTTCTCGAACCTTTCGGACGAGAAAAAGGTAACGGAACAATTGGAACTTTTTACCGACGATGCCGAAATTATCTCCATATCGGGCGAGCAAGTTTTTACATCGAAAGGCAAAAAAGAGATTGGCGATGCGTTTAGCAACTTTTTGGCTCTTTTCCACACCGTTTACCATATCAACGGACAGCATACGGCTAAGATTAACGGTGATACAGCCACAGGTATTTACTATTGCCAAGTGGTACTTATCGGCAATCAGGACGGCAAAAATATCGGCAGATTCAGCGGCGTTCGCTACAACGATGAATATGTGAAAACAGACGGGAAATGGTTTATCAAAAAGCGTACTTCCCATTTTATGTATAATGATATTCGTGAGATAAAACAGCAGTAATGATATGAGAAATTTGTTTAACAAGAGCGGGATATTACTCACTTTCTTATTCCTCAATTTTATGGTAGCGTGTAGTAAAACAAACAATGAGCCTTTGTTGCCCGATGTTTCGCAGGAGGAAGAAAACTCTGACCTTAGCCAAGTCGAACAAGAAGTAGTGACTATGCTTGATAAACGCGACAGGGCAATGATTGACAGAGATATAGAAGCCTTAGGCAGCCTGATGGCTGATGACCTCGTTTTGGTACACATTACAGGCAGGCGACAGAGTAAAGCGGAATGGCTCGAAGAAATCCGTTCCGAAAATATGCGGTATTACGACATAAAACGCGAAAATTTCAAAATCGAAATCAACGACAACCGAGCTATCTCCACCTACGTTTC
>JBGYGP010000063.1:0-6021 GCA_041820645.1 Proteiniphilum sp.
ACATTCATGTTGAACTCCATGCGGGCAATGGCGAACGACTGCGCATCGATGTATATCGTGCCTCTGAAAACAATTTCTTTTACTTCCGGGCGAGGCTCGAAAGCAACAACATAGTGCTGTTTATTATTGATATTGAGAACTCCTTGAATGGTGAACAGATATTCACTCCCATCTTCCCCGAAAACGATTTCATCCTTTTTGGCAACATCCAGCAACAAGGCGGTGCTTATCCCCCCCTGAAATTTCATCAAAACCGTATCGCGGGCCGATATATTGGTTGCTTTGCGTCCGATGTAAATCTTCGCCTGATCTTCTTCGTACGACTTGTAGGAGGCTTTATAAATATCCAGAACCGCCTCTACCAGAGAAATGTAATTCCCGTTTTTCTTGATGGATTCACGGTAAAAAGCAACCATCATATTGGGATCTTGCGGATAATTGGAAGGAATTCGCGAGAGAGCTTTGCGCACCAATTCGGTTCCGTCTCCCGATAGCACCTGTATTTCACTCAGTTGAATGGAGGACGGCGACAGTAAAATCTACGTATCCGGTTTTCCGGTAAGCTCTTTGATGGGTATCTTGCGGTTTTCGTAACCCAAAAACCGAACAATCAACGAAGAGTTTTGAAGAGACGCATCGATGCGGAGAGAGAAATAACCGTCCTGATTGGACACCACAGCAACATTGCTGTTTTCTACCGAAATGCTCGCATTGAACAAAGGCTTTCCGGAGTCTGCAGCCAAAATCCGCCCCCTGATCGAAATCATATCGCTTTGATTTGCGGGAAAAGCCGGTGTGTTGGCGACAGAAATCGCGAAAACACAAAAAAGAGTAAGAAAAAATGCAAAGTTTTTCATTTGTGCGTTTTTTTATGCGGTGATTTATCGTATTTCCATTCTCAATGTTCAATAAACGGCAGTTTACCGATTTTTTTTGCCTTACCGGCGCCTCTTCCATCGTCCGGCACTCTTTTACAGCTATTGTTTCCTTTTATGACGGACTTCGGCCTCCCACCGTTTTGCAAAGTAAATCTTTTTAAATCAATCAACAAACAAAAGCAACCTATTTAACAATCAAAAATATTCATTGCCGATTTAATGTAAAAATAAGCCTGTGATTAAACTTAAATTCTTAAATTTGTGAGGAAAAATATTTTACGCCAAATGACTTATAAATACGACTTCTTAATCATTGGTTCGGGAATTGCCGGTATGAGTTATGCCCTGAAAGTGGCAAAACACGGAAAAGTGGCCATCGTGGCAAAAACCACCCTCGAAGATGCCAATACGTTTTATGCGCAAGGCGGTATCGCCTCGGTAACAAATCCTTGGGACAATTTCGAAAAACACATCGCCGATACGCTTGACGCGGGAGCCGGGCTGTGCGATAAAGAAGTGGTAGAGCAGGTGGTAAAAAACGCGCCGGCGCAAATCAAAGAATTAATAAGCTGGGGAGTTGATTTCGACAAAGATGCCGAAGGGAACTTTGATTTACACCGCGAAGGCGGACATTCCGAATTTCGGATTCTCCACCACAAAGACAGCACAGGCGCCGAAATACAGAGAAGCCTCATCGAAACTATCCGGAACCATCCTAATATCGATGTTTTCGACAACCATTTCACGATAGAAATACTTACACAACATCATCTGGGCAAAGTAGTTACGAAAAATACGAAAGATGTTGAATGTTACGGCGCTTACATCATGGATATACAAACCAACCTTGTTTCCACGTTTCTGTCCCGCGTAACGATGATGGCAACCGGCGGCATCGGCTGCATCTATCAGACTACAACCAATCCGCTGGTAGCAACGGGCGATGGTATTGCCATGGTCTCCCGCGCCAAGGGAGAAATAAAAGGGATGGAATTTGTGCAGTTTCATCCCACGGCTTTGTACCATCAAGGCGTTCGCCCCTCTTTCCTGATTACGGAAGCGATGCGCGGATACGGCGGTATCCTGAAAACCAAAGACGGCAAAGAGTTTATGCACAAATACGACGAGAGACTCTCGTTGGCGCCCCGCGACATTGTAGCCAGAGCCATCGATACGGAGATGAAAAGCAGAGGCGATGATTTTGTTTACCTTGATGTCAGACATAAAGAGGCCGAAGAAACGAAAAAACATTTTCCGACAATCTACGAGAAATGTTTGACCTACGGTATCGACATCACAAAAGAGATGATTCCCGTTGCACCCGCGGCACACTATCTTTGCGGCGGCATCAAGGTAAATATAAACGGAGAAACCAGTATCCGCCGGTTGTATGCAAACGGGGAGTGTGCCTGCACCGGGCTTCACGGAGCCAATAGGTTGGCTTCTAATTCCTTGATTGAAGCAGTGGTTTTTGCCGATTCGGCGGCCAAACACTCCGTTCCGCTATTCAAGGAGTTCGCTTTTCAGGAAAATATTCCGGACTGGAATTCCGAAGGCACTACTTCCACCGAAGAGATGGTTCTGATTACGCAGAGCTACAAAGAGATCGGGCAGATAATGGCTTCATACGTCGGAATTGTGCGCTCCGACCGCCGTTTGCGGCGTGCCATGGATCGTTTGGATATTCTGTTTCAGGAAACCGAAAACCTGTTTCAACGCTCCACCGTTTCGCGCGAAATCTGCGAACTCCGAAACGTTATCAAGGTAGGATATTTGGTCATCAAGCAAGCAATGGCACGAAAAGAGAGCCGGGGACTTCACTATACGATTGATTATCCGTACAAAGCCGAAAACTCAACACTGTAATATGGACAAGACCATTAATATCAACGGAGAACTGCTCGATTTTTCCACTCCTTGGGTAATGGGAATAGTGAATGTTACGCCCGATTCGTTCTATTCGGCAAGCCGTAAGCAAAACGAAAAAGAGATTGTGGAAAGAGCGTTTAGGATTTTGCAGGAAGGCGGCAAAGTAATTGATGTCGGCGGACAATCTACGGCACCCACATCGACGTTTCATACGGCACACGAAGAGTTGGAAAGGCTCGAACCGGCGTTGCATGTTATCCGAAAGGAGTTTCCCGATTGCATCATTTCGGTGGATACGTTTTACTCCGAGGTTGCCAAAAAAGCCGTTGAGAAATACGGTGTGAATATAATCAACGATATTTCGGGAGGACAAATCGATGAAAAAATGTTTGAAACCGTATCGCAACTGCAAGTTCCGTATGTTTTAATGCACATGAGAGGCACTCCTCAAACGATGCAACAACACGTTGATTACGAAAATTTTATACAAGATATTCTATACTATTTTTCTGAAAAAACGGCACATCTTAATCAACTGGGAGTCAATGATGTGATCATCGACCCGGGATTCGGGTTCAGCAAAACGCTCGAACAAAACTACGAGTTGATGAGTTATTTGGAATATTTTGATGTATTTGAGGCGCCGGTTTTGGTTGGAGTCTCCCGGAAATCGATGATTTACAAATTGCTCGATATTTCGGCACAAGAAAGTCTCAATGGCACATCGGTGTTAAATGCCTGTTCTCTTCTTTCGGGAGCCGATATTTTAAGGGTTCACGATG
Source organism: Proteiniphilum sp. (assembly GCA_041820645.1). Lineage (GTDB taxonomy): Bacteria > Bacteroidota > Bacteroidia > Bacteroidales > Dysgonomonadaceae > JBGYGP01. The sequence continues at coordinate 3,530 of JBGYGP010000063.1, forward strand.
TGAAGGAAGCAGTGGAATGCGTAAAAATTGTAGAGAAAATAAAAGAATTCGCTCAAAAATAGAATATGTTAGAACACTTTGGGATAAAAGATTTTATCGATGTTTTTCTGGTAGCTCTGCTGTTGTATTACCTTTTTAAACTCGTCAAAATTTCGGGAATGCGCCCGCTCTTTCTCGGGATTACTATTTTTCTGATTATTTGGGTTGTCGTTTCGCAGGTATTCGATATGCTCCTTTTAGGTTCCATTCTCGACCAGTTTGTGAATATCGGGCTTATATTGCTCGCAATCCTTTTTCAGGATGAAATCAGGCGATTTTTGATGTCCTTGGGTTCGCAAAAAGGATGGAGATTTGTCGCGAAACTTTTTTCTCCGAATTCGAAAGAAGAAAAAGATACCTCACACATTACAGCCATTATTCTGGCATGTATGAATATGTCGCGAAACAAAACGGGAGCTTTGATTGTGATTCAGGGAGATTTGCATTTGGGACTTTACGAGCAAACGGGCGAACTTATCAATGCCGATATTTCGTCGCGGCTCATAGAAAACATATTCTTCAAAAACAGTCCCTTGCACGACGGTGCCATGATAATTGCCAAACGAAAAATCAGAGCGGCCGGATGTATCCTCCCCGTTTCGCAAAACCCCAATATTCCTAAACACATGGGGCTGCGCCATCGGTCGGGATTGGGGATCACGCAAGAAACCGATGCCAGAGTGATCATCGTCTCGGAAGAGACAGGGCGCATCACCTTTGCGCGCGAAGGAAGGCTTACTACTAATGTTACACCCGAAGAACTGCAACAGCTTATTTTGGCAGAATAAATCTCAATCCAATGTTTCTCAGAGAAATATCAATTATAAATTATAAAAATCTGACACAGATAGAGATGGAGTTGTCGCCCAAAATCAATTGTTTTATCGGAAACAACGGAATGGGTAAGACCAATCTGTTGGATGCTGTCTATTACCTCTCTTTTTGCAGAAGTTACACCAATCCGGTGGATTCGCAAATCATCAAACACAATGAAGAGGTGTGTATGATACAAGGGAAATACCAATTTCCGCAACAACCCGACGAGGAGATTTATTTCGCTTTGCACCGACGCCAAAAGAAACAATTCAAAAGAAATAAAAAAGAGTACGACAAACTCTCCGACCATATCGGTTTTATCCCGCTCGTGATCATTTCTCCGTCGGATATTGAACTTATTCAGGGAGGTAGCAGCGAACGTCGCCGGTTTATGGATATCGCTATTTCCCAATTCGACAAAGAATACATCAACGCGCTTATCCGCTACAACAAGGCGCTGGCGCAGAGAAATACGATGCTGAAAAATCAGTCCGAATTCGGCGATTCGGGGCTGTTGGAGCTCTGGGAAGACCGGATGATAGCCGAGGGAGAGCTTATCTACCGACGCCGTCAGGAGTTTATCGATACGTTTTCGCCTATCTTCAACCGGTTTTACGAAACCATCAGCCGCTCCAACGAGCGAATTTCATTCCGATACGTCTCGCACCTGCAAGAAGGCGATTTCAAAAGAAATATGTTCGAACACCGACGCAAAGACATAGCCATAGGGCATAGCTCAATCGGGATTCATCGGGATGAATTGGAGTTGTTGCTCGACGGATTTCCAATCAAAAAAACAGGCTCGCAGGGGCAAAACAAAACCTGTTTTGTTTCACTCAAATTAGCTCAATTCGATTACTTGTTAAAAACAGGGAACAAAACTCCTATTCTACTCCTCGACGATATTTTCGACCGGCTCGATTCCTTGCGTGTGGAAGAGATCGTAAAATTAGTCTCCGGAGAAAATTTCGGGCAGATTTTCATCTCGGACACCAACCGCGAAGCTTTCGATAAAATTTTGGATAAAAGTCAAAGCCATTACCATTTATATAAAGTTTTCAACGGAGAAATAGAGCGCATGAATGATTAAAAGGAACGCCCAGCCCATAGGAGATATTTTGTCGGATTTTTTTGAAATCAATCCCGATTTAAAACTTTCGGTTGCTGAACACCGCGTTGTATCGGCATGGAAAGAGTTGTTGGGAGAAGGAGTTTCGATGTACACCCAACGGGTTTACTTAAGAAAAAGGGCATTGCATGTTCAGCTTTCGTCGTCGGTTTTGCGGGCAGAACTGCTGATGAGCAAACAAAATCTGATTGACAAACTTAATGAACAGGCCGGGATGGAGGTTATTGACGACTTGATTATCCGGTAATTTTCTCATATTGCTGTCGGTCAAAAATCCTTTTTACATAGGTGAATTTTTGTAATACAATATAATATAATATCCCCCCTTTTTTAATAGGGTTTTGTCTTCTATTATAGAACCGCTTGGGCTTTTTTTGGGGGGGCTTTCCGCCCCGAACTCCGACATCCTTTTCTTGGCTTGACACAAGAAAAGGATGCAAAAGAAAGTCGAGGCTCCCGTTCCGAGACCGACCGGGCGCGTGCTTGCCCACTAAACGAAAGAATTCGC
>JBGYGP010000064.1:0-4794 GCA_041820645.1 Proteiniphilum sp.
AACCGATGATTGTAGTGATGCCCAACGGCAATGTCGTGCAGGAGGCTGCTCCGGGAGAATCGTCCCAAGGCTTTTACAAGCCGCAATTTCTGTTGCCGCACACCATGGATGGGAAGTATGAAGAGACATTTTCCGATATCATAACCTTTGTGGACAGCAACTACCGCACTCTCCCCGACAAATCGGCGCGTGCCATCGCCGGTCTTTCCATGGGAGGATTTCACGCCTTGCACATTTCTCATTTCTATCCCGACACGTTCGATTACATCGGTCTGTTTTCCGCTGCCATCGTACCCAACAAAAAGCACAAGTCGAAAGTTTATGAAAACATCGACAAAGCATTGCGCACGCAGCAGCAAAACGGTTACAAACTCTATTGGATTGCCATCGGCAAGGAGGATTTTCTTTTCAAAGCCAATCAGGAATACCGCAACAAGCTCGATAAAATGGGGATGAAATACCTTTATCGCGAATCGGAAGGCGGACACACGTGGCGCAACGGGCGAATTTACTTGTCGGAGTTTACTCCGTTGCTGTTTCGTTGAGAGTTTCCGTAAGGGATTCGCAAAAAACGGAAGCAGCAGCCGGCAAACAGGGAGAAAGCCGTCTCGGAACGAGGCGGCTTTCTTCTTACCGTATGCGGGGATGCCTGCTTCAGGCGCTTCGGGTGCGGAAAGCTATGCATCAAGTGCGGTAATCTTTGTTACGGATTATTCTGTCCGATAAAAAATCGACATGAGCTTATAGTTCATCAATAAATAAACAAACAAATAGCTGCTTTTATAGAGAAGCGGGTTTCTCTTTTGCTTTTGTCTGTCTGCATTGGAAAAGATGCGGGGCTATCCGCCCCGAACCCCGACATCCTTTTCTTGTCTTGACACAAGAAAAGGGTGCAAAAGAAGGCCGAGGCTCCCGTTGCGAGCCGACCCGCTGCGTGCTTGCGCGCTTTCCCGGAGGTAGCGATTATTCGGCTTTTTCAATCCATTTGTCGGCGAGTGCGGCATCGTAACCCAACTTTTTTGCTTTCTCAAAATCGGCTTTGGCAGCGAAATTATCGTATTGGTTCAGGCGCACCCTTCCGAGCAAAATGTAATAAAAGGGATTTTCTCTTTCCTCTTTTTCAATGGCACGCAAATCGGCGGCCGCTTTCGAGAATTGAACGGTGTTCACCAAGCATTCGGCTCTGTCGAGATAGAAACGGAGGCGGGTTTGGGTTCGTTTTCAATGATTCCGGAATAGATTTTCGCTGCTTCGGGCCAATCTCCGTCCATTTTGTACAACAGCGCCATGCCCAGTTTCGAAAACAGGGAGTTTTCGTCGATGTTTTGAGCGGTTTTGAAGTCGGATTCCGTTTTTTTGCGGTCGCCTTTTTCCAGATAGAGCAATCCTCTCCGATAATAGGCTTCCGTATTTTGCGGCGACTTCAGGAGAATGGAGTCGTAATCCTCGATGGCCTCGTCGAAGCGCCCCAGCTCGCACAGGAGAGCGGCTCTGTTGTGCAACACCGATTCGGGGTCGGGGTTGGCGGCAAGCGCCGCCGTCAGGGAGATGTAGGCTTCGTCGTACCTGTGCAACCGGCGCTGCAAAACGCCCAGATTGAGCAACAGCATCGGGTTGTTTTCGTTTGCCGGTTCGAGGCTCATGGCGTTTTGCAGCGCCGATGCCGCACTATCCAAACGATTGTTTTCGATAAGCTTCACCGATTCGGCCACCCACTCCTGATAGGTGTTCTGAGCCTTCATCGAACAACCCGCCAACAGGGCAAGAATCATCAATATCTGTTTCATACTGAAAATTGAAATAAATCGATCGACAAAATTAGCTCATTTTTTATAACTTTGCTTCCTAAAAATCATTAATAAAAAGAATATATGCCGTTAAACTCCGTCGTTCCCGACTCGCTCGTCGCGAATATCGCGAAAACAGAAAACAGTTTCGCCGAGATGGTTCAAGAGGGGCGTTTCGAAGACTTGGGAAATTATTTCATTACCTGGGGAATCGATTTCGTATCCAAATTGGCCATTGCCCTTGTCCTTTTTTTCGTCGGGAGATGGGTAATCAGGCAGGTGAAGAAGGTTATCGACAAGGTTATGTTCAGGCGCAAGGTGGAGCCTACGCTGCGCGAATTTTTAAGAAACCTGATCAACATTGCTCTTTATGTAATTCTGGTTGTGCTTATCGTCAACGTTGTCGGGACTCAGACCGTTTCGATTGCCGCCATAATCGGTTCGGCCGGATTGGCGATAGGCTTGTCGGTGAAAGACAATCTGGCCAATTTTGCGGGGGGTGTGATGTTGCTTTTCAACAAACCTTTCAGGGCGGGAGATTTTATCGAGGCTCAGGAGATGAGCGGAACGGTGCAGAGCATCGGTATTCTTTATACGATACTGACTACTGCCGACAACAAAACCATTTATATTCCCAACGGGCCGCTTTCTACCGGAAACATTATCAACTACAACACGCAACTGACCCGTAGAACGGATATTGTTGTCAACATCGATTACGGCGCCGATGTGGAAATGATTAAAAGTCTGCTGCTGAACATCGCGCACGCTCATCCTCAGGTATTGAAAACGCCCGAGCCTTTTGCCCGAATGACGAAAATGAACGACAGTTCGATTGATTTTACCCTTCGGGCGTGGGCTGATACGGAGGATTACTGGAATGTGACGCACGACCTCAACGAAGAGATTTACAAACAGCTTACTCAAAGGGGCATAAACATTCCTTTCCCTCAAATGACCGTGCATTTGGCGAAAGATTGACCGGAGTTTCAAAAACCGAGCCGTTCAAAACTCCGAATTGAAATGGAAACGGATGTTTTTGAAGTCTTGTTGCGCCATCGTCAGAATGTAATTCGACTCGGCGAGGAAAACGTCGCGTCCCTCTTTGTCTTTCGCCATGTATTGGAACTTACGTTTCCTGAACTCTTCGAGTTGCGACGCGTCGTGGCTCTCTATCCAACACGCTTTGTAGAGATTGATGGGCTCCCAGCGGCATTGAGCGCCGTATTCGTGGAGCAACCGGTATTGAATTACCTCGAATTGGAGTTGTCCGACGGTTCCGACGATTTTTCGTCCGTTGAATTGATTGGTGAACAATTGGGCAACGCCTTCGTCCATCAATTGTTCGATGCCTTTCTGGAGTTGTTTCGATTTCATGGGGTCGGCATTCTCGATGTATTTGAACATTTCGGGCGAGAAGCTTGGCAACCCTTTGAAATGGAGGATTTCGCCCGCAGTAAGCGTGTCTCCGATTTTGAAATTTCCGTTATCGGGCAATCCGACGATATCGCCGGCAAAAGCTTCGTCGAGAATCTCTTTTTTCTGCGCCATAAACGCTGTCGGGGACGAGAATTTCAACATCCGGTCTTGCCGGATGTGTTTGTAATTGACGTTTCTCTCGAATTTTCCCGAACAAACTTTCACGAAGGCGATGCAAGAGCGGTGGTTGGGGTCCATATTGGCATGGATTTTAAAGACGAATCCCGAAAAATTGCTCTCGTAAGGATTCACAATCCGTTCTTCGGCCTGTATCGAGCGGGGCGAAGGCGCAATCTGCACGAAACAGTCCAGAAGCTCTTTTACACCGAAGTTATTCAATGCCGAGCCGAAGAAAACCGGTGCGAGACTCCCCGCCGAATATTCTTCTCCGTCAAAAGGGGGATATACTCCGGTGATGAGCTCCACATCGTCTCTGAGTTTTTTTGCGGCGGATTTTCCGATCTGTTTTTCCAACTCTTCGGAGCGGATATCGAGTTGTATCGACTCCGTAACCGTCTGTTTGCTCGGCTGATACAGGTCGAGGCTGTTCCGATACAGGTTGTAAACGCCCCTGAACCGCTCTCCCATATCGATAGGCCAGCTGAGCGGCCTTACGGCAATCTGCAACTCCTCCTCCAGTTCGTCCAGAAGCTCGAATGCGTCTTTGCCTTCGCGGTCGAGCTTGTTGACGAAAATCATTACCGGCGTATGCCTCATCCGGCACACTTCCATCAGTTTCCGGGTCTGTGCTTCGACTCCCTTGGCGATGTCCACCACCACGATAACGCTATCGACGGCGGTAAGCGTGCGGTAGGTATCTTCGGCAAAATCCTGGTGGCCGGGCGTATCGAGGATGTTGATTTTGTAATCCCCGTATTCGAATCCCATTACGGAGGTTGCCACCGAAATTCCGCGTTGTTTTTCGATTTCCATCCAGTCGGATGTGGCTGTTTTCTTTATTTTGTTTGATTTTACGGCGCCCGCCACGTGAATTGCTCCGCCGAAGAGCAGCAGTTTCTCGGTGAGGGTGGTTTTTCCCGCGTCGGGGTGGCTGATGATGGCGAACGTGCGCCGGCGTTGTATCTCTTCTTTTAACGACATCGATTTTTATCTTTGCAAGGTTTGCATTCCGGGGGGCAAACCTTTTCTTAACCTTCTATTTTTTCTTGACACCCAACCGTTTCAGGCATCGGATAAGCCCGTCTTCCCAGTCGGGAATCACAACGTTGAAAGTGTCCTGTATTTTGGATTTGTCCATGACGCTGTAGAGGGGGCGGGGGGCATCGGTTTTGTACTCGCTTGTAAGAATGGGGTTTATCTGCGTCCGTGCGTTGTCGGAGAGGGCTCTTATTCTCCGTGCGAAGAGAAACCACGAGGTTTCTCCCAGGTTGGAGAAATGGTAAATTCCCGTTTTCCACTCATCGGTCTCCAGAATCGTCAGAATCATCTCCGCCAAGTCGGCGGCGTAGGTAGGAGTGCCGTGTTGGTCGGTTACTACCTCTATTTCGTTGCGTTGCTCCATCAGGCG
>JBGYGP010000065.1:0-2570 GCA_041820645.1 Proteiniphilum sp.
CCATCCATGGTGTGCGGCAACAGAAATTGCGGCTTGTAAAAGCCTTGGGACGATTCTCCCGGAGTAGCCTCCTGCACGACATTGCCGTTGGGCATCACTACAATCATCGCTTTTATTTTGACTTCGGCAATCAGTTTATCGAGTATCTGCGCTGCGCGCCCAAGCGTCGTCCACGCCTCTTCGTCGCCTCCCATCCCGTGCAACAGATAGAGTACGGGATAGCGCGCCTGGCTTGTTTCGTAAGAAGGTGGGGTGTAGATGGTTATCCGCCGCGTCATATCGTTGCCCGGCGAGTTGTACCAGCGTTTGGAAACCGTACCGTGCGGAACGTTGTTCACTTTGTACAAATCGGCCTGTCCTTTGCCGACGAGCAACACGTTGAGCGTGCTTGCCACATCGCGGCGGTAATACACGTTGTTGGGATCGTTTATCTGCAGGCCGTCAACCCGAAACGAATAGGTGTATAATTCCGAAGGAAGCGGTCGGGTGGTATGACTCCACACGCCGTTGGCATCTTTCTTCATCTTTTCACTCCCTTGTTGCTGCCCTTTGGGCGGAAGAAAATCGCCCAGTACCTCCACATGCTTGGCATCCGGCGCCAACAAACGGAACGTTACCGAATTGTCGGCATGAATTTCCGGCGAAACAATCTCTCTGACCTCTCCGAAACGGAGGTTTTCCTGTGCTCCTGCCGCAATGGTTGTGCAGAATACGAGCAGAACGAATAAAATCTTTTTGTGCATGGCAATATGTTTTACAATTTATAATTTATAAAAGTCATCTTTCGGACAAATGAACCGTTAAGAGAAAACGCAGGCAAAATCCGCAGAGCGGTTGCTCCGAGTCTGCCGGTTGCGCGGGTTTCCGGACAGCCGGAAGAGGCATGCTGTCGCATTGCATCCGCAACACGCAACTTCCCGGCGTTATCCCACACTTCCCTCGAGGCTTATCTGCAAAAGCTTTTGAGCCTCAACGGCAAATTCCATCGGGAGCTTGTTCACAACCTCTTTTACATAACCGTTTACAATAAGCCCGATAGCTTCCTCTTCGCCAAGCCCGCGCTGGTTGCAATAAAAAATCTGGTCTTCGCTGATTTTGGAGGTTGTTGCTTCGTGCTCCAGAATTGCCGTCGGGTTTTGCACATCGATGTATGGGAATGTGTGTGCCCCGCATCTGTCTGTGAGCAGCAGGCTGTCGCATTGAGAGTGGTTGCGGGCATTTTCGGCTTTGGGCGAAATCTTCACCAACCCCCTATAGCTGTTTTGGCTTTTCCCTGCCGAAATACCTTTCGAAACAATCCGGCTCCGGGTATTTTTCCCCAAGTGTATCATTTTGGTGCCTGTATCGGCTTGTTGCAGGTTGTTGGTTACGGCTACCGAATAAAACTCTCCGACAGAATTGTCGCCGGCCAGGATGCACGACGGGTATTTCCAAGTGATTGCCGAACCCGTTTCCACTTGTGTCCACGAAATTTTCGAATTGTTCCCCTTGCAGATACCCCGTTTCGTAACGAAGTTATATACGCCCCCCTTGCCGTTTTTGTCTCCCGGATACCAGTTCTGAACGGTGGAATATTTTACTTCCGCGTTTTCGAGAGCAATGATTTCTACGATTGCGGCATGGAGCTGGTTCTCGTCGCGTTGAGGCGCAGTGCACCCTTCGAGGTAACTCACATACGCATTGTCGTCGGCTACGATGAGAGTCCGTTCAAATTGCCCCGTATTTTGTGCGTTGATGCGGAAATAGGTCGATAACTCCATCGGACAACGGACGCCTTTGGGGATATAAACAAACGAACCGTCACTAAAAACGGCCGAATTGAGCGCCGCATAAAAGTTGTCTTTGTATGAAACTACCGTTCCGAGGTATTTTTTTATCAAATCGGGGTGATGTTTGACAGCCTCGCTGAACGAACTGAAAATAACGCCTTTTTCGGCCAGAACTTCTTTAAAGGTGGTCTTTACCGAAACGCTGTCCATCACGGCATCCACCGCTACTCCAGAAAGTTGCTTTCGTTCGTCGAGCGGAATTCCCAATCGTTCGAATGTTTTCAGAAGTTCGGGATCCACTTCGTCGAGCGATTTCGTACCTCTCTTTTTGGTAGGGTCGGCATAATAAATCACATCCTGAAAATCGATCTCGGGAATACTTAAATGCGCCCAATCGGGCATCTTCATCGTCAGCCAATGACGATAGGCTTTGAGCCGGAATTCCAGCAGCCATTCCGGCTCCTCCTTTTTGGAGGAAATCAATCGGATGATATCCTCGTTGAGCCCTTTTTCAATGAATTCCGTCTCCACCTGGGTCGTAAATCCGTATTTATAGTCGCTGTTGGTCAGTTCATTCAATATCTCGTCTTGATCTAATTCTTGCATTTGTCGATAAATTAATTTAAACGCGAGTTGGAGGAGATATTAATCCCCGACGGGCCTGTTTCGAAAATGTTTCCGAGAAAGAGCGAAGACGTTTTGAGCAGATAGACCGTTCCGTTTTACGGGTTCCGATGTTCGGGTGGGGGGAGTTTTTACTTCAATTCAGTTTGCAGGCAGCATATTATCTCTCCATCGAAC
>JBGYGP010000066.1:0-8050 GCA_041820645.1 Proteiniphilum sp.
ATACCCCTTAAACAGAACTCAAGTTATAACCTTTTTGAAAAAGTTTTTTAGTGTTTGAAAAAACTTTGTTAGATGATTATTTTTTGAGTGTTGCTTAACGATGGTGTTGTCAGCTAATTGAATCGGAATTTTGAGAAAAAAAATAAAAATAGTACTTTTACAAGTCGAAAAAATCAAAAAAACAGAATCAACTCTTATCAATTCTCCACCGGATGTTATTGAAGCCCGATACCGTTTTGTCTGAAGTGCTTGCCGAGCACCATGAACTTATTCCGATAATCCATCGCTTTGGGATCATGCTCGGCGTTGGCGATAAGACAATCCGGGAGCTTTGCAAAGAATATCAGCTCGATATTAATTTTATTCTCACCGTCTTGAACGTTTGTTTGGATGAGGACTATACTCCCGAAAACAGCCAGATGACATTTTCTGCGGAATTTATCGCAGATTATTTTAAACACACACTGGAGAGTTATGTGCAAGAATTGGTGCCCAATATCGAGAAGCATTTAAACGCGTTTATCGTATTGAGCGGTTCCGAGGATAAGGAATTGGCAATGCTGAGAAAACCCTTTGCCGATTTCAAGGAAGAGTTGCTTAAATATTCGCAGGGAGTTATAAAACAGGATGATGCTCTGCCTTATATTCAGTTGAATTATTTGAGAAACAAATTGATTCGGGATGCTTCTCATAGCAGTAACCGTAACCTGTGTTATGCCGTAATTTTCTCTTTGCATCGTTTGGAAAACGATTTAATTGTCCACAACCGGCTTCGTGAAAAAATCCTCGAACCCAAACTCTCCCGACTCAACTCGGCTGATATTTCGGAATTGCAACACATCATGGAGGAGGATATTCCCCCGCGAACGCACTCCTCAGATGCTCTCACAAAACGCGAAATAGATGTGTTGAAACTGATTTCTGCCGGATTTACCAACAAAGCCATTGCCGATAAGCTCAGTATCAGCATCAATACGGTACTTTCGCATCGAAAAAAGATAGTTGCCAAAACCGGAATAAAAACGGTGTCCGGACTTACGTTTTATTGTATCTCCCAGGGACTCATTTCGCCGGTTAATGGTGAAATCTGACAACATCATAAATCGATTGTAAGAGATTTGATATCGGTTTGCATTTTTAAAGTTTAGATTCAGACAAGATGAACAATAAAAAAATAGCTTTTTTTGCCGCCTTTACGGGAATTTTTCTGTTTGGAGTTTCGATGGTTTTGATCGGCTCCGTTTTACCGATTTTGAAAGCCCGTTTCGGGATGACCGATTTGGAGGCGGGAAGCCTATTCTCGATTTTGCCCGTCGGTTTGCTGGTCGGTTCCGTAACCTTTGGTCCCATCGTGGACAAGTACGGGTATCGTTGGGTGCTTTCGACCGCTTCGCTCTTTCTGTCATTGGGATTTTTGGGAATAGCCCATGCGGCCAACATCAACCTGCTGAGTGTTTGTATTTTCTTTTTCGGCGCCGGAGGCGGAGTTATCAACGGGGGCGGCAGCGCACTGATTTCCGATTTGAGCGAGGGCAAGGGCAAAATCACCAACCTCAATTGGTTGGGATTTTTTTACGGAATCGGGGCTTTCTCCATGCCGTTAATTTTGAGTGTTATTGATTCTTCCCATTATACTTTGGTTATCGATATCGTTGGAATATTGAGTTTGTTTGTAGCGTTGATATTTGTTTTTATCGGTTATCCATTGGTTGTCCAGAAAGAAAAGATTTCTTTAAAGGTGCTGCCTTTGTTTTTTGAAAAACAAGTTGTTTATGGCCATTTGTTTCTATCTGTTTTTTCAGTCGGCTTTTGAAGCCATCATCAACAATTGGTCTGTATCCTACTTTATGAAATCGCTTGGTATCGAGCAAAGCAATGCTTTGGTCGCCTTTTCGTTTTCGATACTTGGGCTTGTTGTCATGCGGTTTCTTACCGGAAGCGTTTTCAAAAACGTCCCTCCTTTTCGATTAATCCGCATTTCGTTGGTTTTATTTTTATCGGGGCTTTTCTGTTTGGAGGTTTCGGGTATATATGAACTGCGTGTTTTCGGAATGTTTTTAATCGGCGCCGGCTTGTCGCCCGGGTTTCCCGTGTTGATGGGGCTTGTCGGAAATATTTTTAAAGAGGTATCCGGCACAGCGTTTAGTTTTACCATGTTGATAGCTCTTACGGGAAATATCATTATCAACTATCTTGTAGGTATACTTACCGAAAATTGGGGAATGGGTGTCTATCCCTATGTTATTCTGGCAGAGATTGTGATGATGTTTTTAATTTATCTGCAGATTTATAAAGCGGATAAAGCAATAAAAAAATAAATTCGGAATGAATAAAGAGAAAAATTCTTCAGACTTATCGGTTGTACGTTGGGGCACTATCAAAGAGACCCCGTATGAGGTCGCAATATTGCCTTGGGGTGCTATCGAACCTCACAACTACCATCTACCGTATGCAACCGATTGCATCCTGTCGCAGTCCATCGCTTTGGACTGTGCCCGAAAAGCGTCCGAAACCGCAGGAGTTCGTTGTATGGTAATGCCGCCAATCTATTTGGGTTCACAAAATCCGGGACAATGGAACAAACCGTTTTGTATTCATGCACGTTCCGAAACGCAAAAAGCCATTATGACCGACATTGTTTCGTCGCTTTATGGTCAGGGATTCAGAAAATTGCTGCTGATAAACGGTCATGGAGGCAACACTTTCAAATCCATTGTTCGCGATTTGGCCGTTGTGTATCCCGATTTTTACATTGTGTCGGTGGATTGGTTTGCTGTGGTTCCCACGCAGGATTATTTTGAAGAAATCCCCGATGAACATGCCGGAGAACAGGAAACGTCGGTCATGTTGCACTATCATCCCGAATATGTTGATATGGAAATGGCCGGCGATGGCGAGGTTGCTGTTACAGGTATTCCTTCCATTGAGAAAAAGATTGGCTGGATGCCTCGCAATTGGGATGAGGTATCGCGTGATACGGGAATCGGAAACCCTAAAAAATCTACTGCGGAAAAAGGGAGACGATATGTTGAAGCGGTAATTTCCCGAATTGTCGAACTTTTAGACGAATTGAACAGAGTATAAATTCCCAAAATCTTTTTTACTTTAATAAAAAAGCGTACTTTTGTACACTATTAAGGAACCAGATAAAATATAGGAATATACGACACAACGATATATTTAACTCTCATTTTTTCGAATCGATTTCGTCACATATAAAGTAAAAATCTCTCAAAATAATAAAGTAGTAAATAAAAAATTATGAGTAACCAGAAAGAAAAACTTTTTAACGATTTTCCGCCGGTTTCCACCGAAAGGTGGATGGAGGTAATCACCGCCGACTTGAAAGGAGGGGATTTTCAGAAAAAGTTGGTTTGGAAAACAAATGAAGGTTTTAATGTAAACCCTTTCTACAGAGCCGAAAATATCGAAGGATTTTTCTGGACGGATAATCTTCCGGGGCAGTTTCCTTACGTGCGCGGCGTCAAAAAAGACAACGTATGGTACGTACGTCAGGAGATTGATGTGAAAGACTTTACCGAAGCCAACAAAAAAGCCCGTTCTCTACTCAAAAAAGGAGTTACATCGCTTGGCTTTTACCTCCCCAAAAGGAACCTTTCGGTCGAGAATCTCTCGATTCTTCTCGACGGCATTTCGCCCGAAGAGATAGAACTTAATTTCAAGACCTGCATCTCCAAAACGGCGGAGCTTGCTAAATTGGTGGTAGAATACCTGACTTCGCAACATGTAGATGTGAAAAAATGTTTCGGTTCCATCGGATTCGATGCTTTTCGCAAGATATTGAAAAAAGGAATCGATGTGCCTGCTTGGGCGGACAACGCAGCCGAAATCGTGAAAATTACCGAGCCGCTTCCCCGATACAGAAGCCTTGTTGTGACGGGGAGTCTTTTCAGCGACGCAGGCGCATACATTTTTCAGGAGTTGGGCTATAGTCTCGCTTATGGCAACCAATTGCTGGGTACACTCATCGAAAAAGGGTTGGATGCTTCAACGGTTGCCAAAAAAATCAGATTCGAGTTCGGCGCTGGAGCCAATTATTTTATGGAAATTGCCAAATTCCGTGCTGCGCGCTGGTTGTGGGCATTTATCGTGGATGCTTATCAGCCGCCTTGCCATCACGATTGCGACAATAAAACCGAAACCGGAATTTGCCGTTGCTCCGGCAAAATGAATATCCACGCCGTAACATCGGCGTTCAACCAAACGGTTTACGACCCTTATGTAAACCTCTTGCGTACACAAACCGAAGCGATGTCGGCAACTATCGGTTCCGTCAATTCGCTTACCGTAAGGCCTTACGACGAAGCATACGAAACACCTTCCGAATTTGCCGAGCGCATCGCTTTAAACCAACAATTGCTCCTCAAAGAGGAATCGCATTTCGATAAAATTATCGACCCTTCGTCCGGGTCGTACTACATTGAGAACCTTACCGCCTCCATTGCCGAGCAAGCATGGAAACTGTTTCTCGAAATCGAAGAAATCGGTTTCTATCAAGCCCTCAAATCGGGTAGCCTACAAGATAGCATTGCCGCATCGGCCGAAGCGCGTTTCAAAGCGTTGGCCAACCGTCGTGAGATTTTGCTCGGAACCAATCAGTATCCCAACTTCACGGAGAAGATGGCGGATAAGATGCAAAATCCGCAAACACATGTATGCGGATGTACTGACGGTGAACAAACACCGTTGAAACCGCTCAGAATCCAACGTTTAGCGCAACAGTTCAACAAACTTCGCCTGGCTACCGAAGGCAAAGAAGAAACGCCTAAGGTATTTATGCTTACCATCGGCAATCTTGCTATGCGTTTGGCTCGTTCGCAGTTTTCGAGCAATTTCTTTGCATGTGCCGGCTATCGGATTATCGACAATTTGGGATTCGCTACCGCAGAAGACGGTGTAAAAGCAGCCCGCGGAGCCGGTGCCGATATTGTAGTACTTTGCTCAAGCGACGACGAATACGTGGAGTTGGCACCCAAGACCTTTGATTTGCTGAAAGGCGGAAAAGAGATTTTTGTGGTGGCAGGCGCTCCCGCATGTATGGACGATTTGAAAGCGTACGGAATAGAAAATTTCATTCACGTTCGCAGCAATGTGTTGGAAACGTTGAAAGAGTTTGACGAAAAATTATTGTAAAAATTCAGACTATGGGCGCCAAGAACCAAGACGATGTTTAATTTTAAGAAACTCGAAATATGGAAACGATGGGAAGATTTGGTTACCGAAATTTACTTGCTCACGCAGGCATATCCAAGGGAAGAGATTTTCGGACTCACCGCTCAACCTTGCAGAGTAGCTGCTTCTGTTCGGGTAAATATCTCGGAGGGTTTAGCCAAATCGAACAACAAATATTTTTGTCATTTTCTTGAAATGGTTGTCGGTTCTTCTTTCGAACTCGAAACGGCTCTATCGCAGCCTGCAATTTAGAATATATCAATTTGAATACTTTACAGGAGAAACAGGTAAAAAGTCAATGAATCTCAACGAATGATTAACGCATTCAAAGACAGTACGGAAAAATAAACCGCCGTTTTGCATTCTTGCTGTCCCGGTTCTTGGCTCTTGATTCTCATAGTTTTAAAAAAGAAAAATTATGACCCCAGATTTCAAAAACATAAACATCAAAACCGACGGCTTTGTCTCCGCCAATGTTGCCGAGTGGGCACAGAAAAACAATATCAAAGCCGATTGGCTTACGCCGGAGCAGATTCCGGTAAAACCGGTTTATACAAAAGAAGACCTCCAAGGCATGGAGCATCTGAACTATGCTGCCGGAGTAGAGCCGTTTTTGCGCGGCCCTTATTCTACCATGTATGTTATGCGTCCGTGGACCATCCGTCAGTATGCTGGATTTTCCACCGCCGAAGAATCCAACGCTTTTTATCGCCGTAATTTGGCATCGGGGCAAAAGGGGCTCTCCGTTGCTTTCGACCTTCCCACACACCGCGGCTATGATGCCGATAACGAACGCGTGGTGGGCGATGTGGGAAAAGCCGGTGTGTCTATCTGCTCGGTAGAAGATATGAAGGTGCTTTTCGACGGTATCCCGTTGAACAAAATGTCGGTTTCTATGACTATGAACGGCGCGGTGCTTCCCGTACTTGCGTTTTATATCGTAGCCGCTCAGGAACAGGGGGCGAAACTCGAAGAGATGGCTGGCACCATCCAAAACGACATTCTCAAAGAGTTTATGGTGCGTAATACATATATTTATCCGCCCGAATTTTCGATGAAGATTATCGCCGATATTTTCGAGTTTACCTCGCAAAAGATGCCGAAGTTCAACTCCATTTCCATTTCGGGTTACCACATGCAGGAAGCCGGAGCTACTGCCGACATTGAGTTGGCATACACCTTGGCCGACGGGATAGAATACTTGCGGGCCGGCATCAACGCGGGGATTGACATCGACGCTTTCGCGCCGCGTTTGTCGTTTTTCTGGGCTATCGGCATGAACCATTTTATGGAAATTGCCAAAATGCGCGCAGCCCGTTTGTTGTGGGCGAAAATTGTGAAAAGCATGGGTGCGAAAAATACAAAATCAATGGCCTTGAGAACCCATTCTCAAACATCGGGTTGGTCGCTTACCGAGCAAGATCCGTTCAACAATGTTGGACGTACTTGTATCGAAGCGATGGCTGCTGCTTTGGGACACACTCAGTCGTTGCACACCAACGCGTTGGACGAAGCCATCGCTTTGCCGACCGACTTCTCGGCTCGTATCGCACGTAACACGCAGATTTATATCCAAGAAGAGACGCAAATCACCCGGCAAGTTGATCCTTGGGCCGGCTCGTATTACGTGGAGTCGCTTACGCAAGAGCTCGTGGATAAGGCCTGGGCATTGATTCAGGAAGTGGAAAAACTGGGTGGAATGGCCAAAGCGATTGAAACGGGAGTTCCCAAAATGCGCATCGAGGAAGCAGCCGCCCGCACACAGGCGCGAATCGATTCGGGGACGCAAAAGATTGTCGGTGTAAACGTATGCCGTTTGGAAAAAGAAGATCCGATAGATATTCTGGAGGTGGATAATACCGAAGTGCGCAAGCAACAAACCGAACGTTTGGCACAGTTGCGCGCCAATCGCGACAATGAAGCGGTGAAAAAAGCGCTCGATGCCATCACGCTCTGTGTGGAAACCAAACAGGGCAATTTGCTCGAATTGGCGGTAGAAGCGGCGCGTGTGCGCGCTTCATTGGGAGAGATATCCGATGCGTGCGAAAAAGTAGTCGGACGCTATAATGCAGTAATCAGAACAATTTCAGGCGTGTATTCATCAGAAGCAAAATCAGACGCGACGCTCGAAGAAGCGCGCGCAATGACTGATAAATTTGCCCAAAAAGAAGGTCGTAGACCGCGTATTATGATTGCCAAAATGGGTCAGGATGGGCACGACCGTGGCGCAAAAGTGGTTGCAACAGGTTATGCCGACTGCGGTTTCGACGTGGACATGGGACCTCTGTTCCAGACTCCGGCGGAAGCCGCCCGTCAGGCTGTGGAAAACGATGTTCATGTGTTGGGCGTATCTTCTCTGGCAGCAGGGCATAAAACACTGGTTCCGCAGGTAATCGAAGAGTTGGCCAAGCTGGGGCGGCCGGACATTGTGGTTATTGCCGGAGGCGTTATCCCCGCACAGGATTACGATTTTCTGTACAAGGCGGGAGTAGTGGCTATTTTTGGCCCCGGCAGTTCCGTTACCAAATCGGCGATAGAAATTGTAAAAGTTTTGTTGAACGAGGAATAACCCCAACCTCATACAAGCAGAGAAATTTACGGGATTGCGGAAAAATATCCGCAATCCCATAGCTCTTATTATGAGAGAGGTTTTTTGTCCGCTTTTTAGGACGGGACAAAAACGCAGCACCCAATCGGTGCGTTTTTGTTGCTTGCAAAAACAGGTTATTCCCATTCGGGAAACTGGGTGATGTTCAAATCGAGTGTGCTTATTTTTTTTATTGTTGTCCGATAAAACTTTCAATATCCACTGTATATCGCTATGCATTAAACCCTTGTCTTATCTTTTCATTATTCG
>JBGYGP010000067.1:0-3044 GCA_041820645.1 Proteiniphilum sp.
GCGTTATAGCTCACTTCCTGTACCCCGTTGTTAAACGGCGAGGTTTGCAACACAGGTAGATCTTTCTGCACGTTATTGTCCGCATTGAAAGACTGTACTCCCAATACCGCCACCAAACATACACCGGCTGCCACCCCGATTTGTACCATAGGCGCAAACAAACTTCTGACTTTTTGCATAAACGGCAAACTTTCAACTTCTTCCGGAGTCGGTTGAGAGACTTTAATTTCCGCTTCGGCATCAATTAATGTCGCCATTTTTGCCGTAAAATCCGCACTTAACAGCACGTCGGTTTCTTCGCGCATCACCGCACGAATCGTATGATAATGAGACCAATGCTGTTGCAATTCGGCATCTTGACATAATTTTGCAGTAAATTCGTTACTTACTTGCTCACCGTCAATATACGCTGAAAGTAACTCTTTTTGCATTTTATTTACCCCGGTTTTTTTGAATTTAGGTTTATCGTTGAATAAGCGGATTAATTTTACTTTCGATAATTTCGCGCGCACGGAAAATCCTTGAACGCACCGTGCCGACAGGACAATCCATAATTTCGGCAATTTCTTCGTAACTTAATCCTTCAATTTCGCGTAACGTTATCGCCGTTTTGAGTTCTTCCTGCAAATTATTGATGGTATCGAACACAATCTTCTTTAATTCGGCGCTTAACATTAAATTTTCGGGTGTTTCCACATCCCTTAAATTGCCACCTGCGTCATAGGTTTCCGCTTCCTCCGCCAGAATATCCTCATTCGGCGGACGGCGTCCCTGCGCGGTTAAATAATTCTTTGCCGTATTGACGGCGATTCGGTAAAGCCATGTGTAGAAATCGCGTTCACCACGAAAAGATTCCATAGAGCGGAATACTTTTATAAATGATTCTTGTACAACGTCAGGAATATCATTGCGTGGCACATAACGGGTCAAAAGCCCGGCTACTTTATTCTGATAACGGGAAACCAACAAATTAAAGGCTTTTTTATCTCCCTGCTGCACTCTTTCTACCAAAGCCTGATCTGTTAGCTGTTCAGCCATATAACCTCTTATATCAGCTCCAATATCCAAGACAGCAAGCTCTTGTACTGGATTAGAGCGTCCAAATTTGAAAAAGTTCAAAAAATTTCATGCGAACGAAAAATTTCCGTCGCCGTTAGGGCTTATGAATGTTCGACAGCCCCTAATTTCAATGTGGTTTGAATATGGGTGATCATCTCTTGCAATTCAAGGTCGGGCGCTTTCACCCGATTAAAAAACCATGAAAACAGCTGTAAATCGCTGCAAGCCAACAAGCGTACAAACACGGCTTTTTTATCATCGGGCAGCGCATCAAAATGCTGCTGATAAAAGGGCATAATCACTTTGTCCAACTCCAGCATCCCGCGTCGGCAATCCCATTCAAGACGTAATTTATTGTATTCTGTCATGATTATTTCCGTTGTTGATTTTTAACGTCAGGCATTATAACGGGAAACCGACAAAAAAACGACCGCACTTTACACATCAATAAAAATCAGGTTTGCTTTTGGGCGTGATAACTAACTTAATGATATGGTATTAAACGTATCAGGCATAATTTTCAGAATGGCATTACTTCAAACGGCATACCGCAATTTCTTTATTATCAGCAAGATAAACCCAAAACAAATCTCCGTTATGGTCGATAAGTCGGGCATATTTCCCAAATCCGCGTGGGAAAACCACTTCGGAAATTGCTCTGTCAGCAAAGGAAAAAATCCGTTGTTTGCCCTTCCATTCATCATTCTGAAACACGGGCGTAAGTATCAGATATTTCTGCGAAGAGGTGAAAACACCGTTTACCCCGCGTTTTTTAGCGTCAATAGCGTGCAGGTCGCCGCTGTCCAAAAGTATTTCGGCAACCGCTCCGTTTGTGTTACAACGCAGACAAGCGTAGTAGTCCATTCCCCATTTGGGGACGGAAGTTATTTGGCCGCCCGATGTAAAAACATACATTTCATTGTCTTTGAGCAAAATACTGTCCAATTTGGGCGGATAGTCGGGGTAGTTGTGGTGGATTAGCGAAGAACTGTCGATAGAGGTCTGGCTCTGCCAACAGGCGGTCAGATTTTCCGTATCTATTTGCAAAAAAGCAATATCTCTTGCCTGCCCCATAAAAACATCTTTTTCAAAATATATCGGCAGAATATCACCATCATTTACAGGACTTTGATAAAGCAACCGAAGCCTCGAAGGGAGTATTTGCCGATTCTGAATATCGACAGTTTGCGGGGCGGTCGATTGGTCGTTAAACAGGAGCAATTCTTCCACACTTTTTACGATACCGAAAAGATGATTTACCGAAAATAAGACGGGGTTGCTTTCTACCGAATAGGATTTTTCGTTATACGGCAAGTCGATTAGTACCGACTCATCAAGTGTTGTGTATAAGAGTTTGTATTTTCGTTCTTTGTCGTCACACAAAAAGAGACATTTATTTTCATTAATCGCTTTTGCGGTAAAGATATTTTCAATATCGGTAAGCGGAATTTTTTTGATAAGTTCGAGGTTCATATTTTCTATATTTTTATATTATCGGTTTACAAATATGATATTTCTCCATCAAATCGGATATTTTCTCATCAATCCCTTTCTTTTGAAAGTAGTAATCTTTCAATTTTAAATCTCCCGAATCTCTTTTTGCATCAAGTTGTCGTTTCTCGCTTCTCAAAGCTGCAATCTTCTGAAAAACAAGAATATCAACTCCTTTATTATTTTTCCGAAACTCTGAAAACCATTGAAATTCTCCTATCTCCAAATCAAAACCGAACATCGCACTATCCAAATTGATTTCTGAAAAATAATGTTTAATATTGTTTGCTCCGAACTCTTCTTCCAAGTCGCCCCACTCTTCGGCGGTAAGCAATACGAAAGCAAGAGTATCGCCTCCGAAACTCTCCGCAAACCAGCGGATTTGATACTGCGGTCTAATAAAATCATTCATATATTTTATTGTAATATCTCTCTCCATCGCTTCATTGTATGGTATCTACAATCTTTCATTATCTTTTTTTAAAACAATATCC
>JBGYGP010000068.1:0-3116 GCA_041820645.1 Proteiniphilum sp.
ATGTGTTGCCCTGCTTTTTAATCCGGCAAGACTTGTTTATATAAAAAAAACTACTACTTTTGTCGGAACAGATTCTTGTTTTAAAATCTTAAAAAATCCAAGTTATGTCGATCAACAAAGTTATTTTAGTGGGGAATGTGGGTAAGGACCCGGAGATCAAGTATTTTGACAATGACAATGCAAAAGCAAATTTTCCTTTGGCAACCAGTGAAAGGGGGTACACGGCAACTAATGGTACGCAAGTCCCGGAACGCACGGAATGGCACAACATTGTTTGCTGGAGAGGATTGGCGCAAGTTGTAGAAAAATTTGTAAAAAAAGGTTCGCAACTGTATATCGAGGGTAAAATTCGCTCTCGCTCGTATGATGACCAGAACGGAATAAAAAGATATATCACCGAAGTATATGCCGATACGATAGAACTTCTCGGACGCCGCGGCGGAAACGACAGCAATACGTTGCAAGACGCGCACGAACCGTCCTCCTATTCAACGAATGCAGATTTAAATGACAATTCGGAGGTAGATGATTTGCCGTTTTAAAAAAACATCCGTAATTTTGCAGAGAATGTTTTAAATATGTATTTATCATATATTTAAAACATTCTCTCTGTTTCACTAAACTTACAAAAATTGGACTCCGATCCTTTAGTCAATTCCGTTTTCCCGATTAGCGGGCTTAGTGTGCCGGATTACTTTCTTATCGGCTTAACTTTTCTGCTGATTGTCATCAACTTTATTATTTCCGGTGCGGAAGTGGCTTTTTTTTCGCTTTCGCGAAAAGATTCTCCCGGATCTTTTCCGGAAGAGACCAATCCCAAAGCCGAAAGAGTCAAAAAACTGCTCAATGCCCCCGAGAGGCTGTTGGGAGCGATTGTTATCGCATACCATTTTCTAAACATTTTGATCATTTCGTTGCTGTTTTACCTGTTGAGCAAATTGCCTTTCTTCAACACGGGCAGCGGCTATTGTTGGTTGTCGGTTGTTGTTGTGGGAGGTTTTGTCGTCGTTTTGCTGGAGATTATCCCGAAAATTTTCGCTTCCGTCAATCCGAAAAAATTCAGCATCAGACACATCCGGTTAATTGAGATTACCAATCAGGTTATGAAGCCTTTTTCTTATCTACTTGCCAAAACAACCGGTCTGCTTTCGAAATCGGGAATTCAGAAAAAGTATGGAATATCCATGGACGATATTTCCAGGGCATTGGAAATTACTTCGAACGAAATTACACAAGACCGCGAAAAAGATATGCTCGAAGGTATTATCCGTTTTAAAGATAAAACCGTGGACGATATTATGATTTCGCGGAGCAGCATGGTCGCGCTTGATATAGAAACGCCCTTTACATCGGTAATAGACTTTATCGTGAATGCCGGATTTTCGCGTATTCCGGCTTACGAAGAAAATCCGGATAACATCAAAGGCATTCTGTACGTGAAAGACCTTCTGCCTTATATCGACAGGAAAGATGATTTTCGTTGGCAATCGCTGATTCGTCCCGCCTATTTTGTCCCTTCGGCAAAACGCATCGACGATTTGCTTGAGGAGTTTCGAACCAATAAAAAACACATGGCGATAGTGGTGGACGAGTATGGCGGCACAAAAGGCATTGTAACGCTGGAAGACATTCTGGAAGAGATTGTGGGCGACATTAGCGACGAATACGACGAGGAAGAGAAACCTCCCTACACGGTAGCAGCCGATGGGTCTTACATCTTCGAAGGGACGACTTCGCTCGAAGATTTTATCGAAATTACGGGTGTTCCGGAGAAAGATTTTGAGAAGATGATGGACGAGGTAGATACCATTGCCGGATTAATGCTCGAACTAAAAGGAGATTTCCCGAAAAGAAAGGAAACGATCGAGTACAAGGACTACTCTTTTCAGGCCGAAGAGATGAGTAAAATACGCATTACCAAGGTTCGATTCTCAACCAAAACGCAAAGGCTCAAAGAAAATGATCATTCGTAAGGAAACTATTCGGGAAACAGGGATTCTTGCGGTATGGGAAATCTCGGAAACGAAGGAAGAATTGCTTGCCCTGTTTTCTCCCGCGCTCCGGCAAAAAGCCGAAAAAAAAATAAGCATGCTTAAATCCGAAAGTCGCATCTTGCAATGGCTGGGGGTGCGTGTGCTCTTGTATCGGGTATTGCATCAGGAAAAGACCATCAAACACCACCGGAACGGCAGGCCTTATCTGACGGACAACTCTTTCAACATCAGTATTTCGCATTCGGGGAATTTTGCCGCCATCATTCTGCATCCCACGCTGAAAGTGGGGGTTGATGTGGAGAAGAAATCGAAAAAAATTTTGAGTTTGGCCAAACGTTTTGTTTCGGACAAAGAATATATAGACGAAGAAAATGCCGAAATACACGCCTTGTTGCATTGGTCGGCCAAAGAAACGGTTTTTAAGATACTCGACGAAGAGGATATCGATTTCAAAGAACATATCGAGATACATCCTTTCAAAGTGCTTCCAAAGGGAGAAATGAACATTGTGGAACACCGCACTTCGGAAAAACACCTGCTAAAAATAGAATACGAGGTATTCTCCGATGCGGTTTTTACCTGGGCAACTCAAGATGTTGTCCGATAAAGCCAGACAAAATGGCGGTGTCCCGGTGCGGCGAACGTTCGGCTAAAGTTTACTTTGCACACTTACACCCAAAAACAGGATAATATGCGAGTTCCATATTACTTGAATGTAAAAATAAATATTATCGTATGAAAAACTTTGTATTTCAAAACCCTACGAAACTTGTTTTCGGAAAAGGACAAATCGCCGGACTGCCGGATTTGATTCCCGGCAATGCCACCCTGATGATGACTTTCGGCGGCGGTAGCGTGAAAAGAAACGGCGTTTACCGGCAGGTAACCGATGCGCTCAAAGGACGCCGATACATCGAATTCTGGGGTATCGAACCCAACCCGCACGTTGAAACCCTCCGGAAAGCCATCGATTTGGGGAAGCAAAACAACATCGACTTTTTGCTCGCCGTAGGCGGTGGCTCGGTATTGGACGGAACTAAGCTCATCGCCGCAGGAATCGCATCTTCTGCAGATGCTTGGGATATTGTTTTGAGAGGATATGCCGAAACGCAAATCCCATAC
>JBGYGP010000069.1:0-3149 GCA_041820645.1 Proteiniphilum sp.
CATGTTTGTTGGGCCTATATGTTGGGGGCGGAGCGAAACAATTTTAGAACCAACGACGACGGAGAACCCTCCGGAACTGCCGGAAAACCAATACTTGGACAAATTAATTCGCGTGAACTTACCGATATATTGGTACTTGTAGTTCGCTATTTCGGCGGTATATTGTTGGGAACCGCTGGATTGACTAAGGCTTACAAAGAGGCGGCCGAAGATGCATTAAATAACGCGACCATTGTGGAAAAAACGGTGGATAGGGAGTTTACGATTCATTTCGATTATACTTTGCTCAACGGGGTCATGCGCATATTGAAACAATTTGAAAATGCTTCATGGAAACAAGATTTTAAGGACTCGTGCACCATGCACCTTAAAATCAGGGAGTCGGAATACCAACAACTGTACGATAGTTTTGCGAACTTATATGGTGTGGAAATTGAAAATTAAAAACAACACCTTCTCTTAGTTGTCGGTTTTTAACCGATGAATATTTGTTTTGCGAGAAAAAAATAACCAAGAGGTAAGACAAATAAAGAGAAATTTGATAAATTGTTTTTTTAGCATTGTAAAAACTATTGAACAAATAGGCTGGGAACAACAAATTTTCGAAAAATTATTTTTACTAATACAAAATTACTACTTTTGCACTCTCTAAAGAGAAAACGTTGAATGGTAAAAAATTTAGTTATCGTAGAATCTCCGGCTAAGGCGAAAACAATCGAACGATTTTTGGGAGAGGACTACAAAGTTATGTCGAGTTACGGGCACATCCGTGATTTAAAAAAGAAAGATTTTAGCATCGATATCGAAAACAATTTTACTCCGATTTACGAAATACCGAGTGATAAGAAAAAGGTTGTTTCTGAGTTGAAATCTGCTTCGAAAAGTGCTGATACGGTTTGGCTCGCTTCCGATGAAGATCGCGAAGGAGAAGCTATTTCGTGGCATTTATATGAAGTATTGAATTTGAAAAACAAAGATACAAAACGTATTGTTTTTCATGAGATTACAAAATCGGCTATTCAGGAGGCCATCAAAAATCCGCGACAAATTAATAACAATTTGGTGGATGCTCAGCAGGCGCGCCGCGTATTAGACCGGATTGTGGGTTTTGAGCTTTCGCCTGTTTTGTGGAGGAAGATAAAACCGGCGCTTTCGGCAGGGAGAGTTCAATCGGTTGCCGTAAGATTAATTGTTGAACGTGAGCGCGAAATCCAGAACTTTAAAAGTGAAACTTCATACAGAATTGTGGCTTTTTTCATCAAAGAAGAAAACGGTCAACAAACCGAAATAAAAGCGGAATATAACAAACGGCTGAAAACCAAAGAAGAGGCTTTGGCTTTGCTCGAAAAATTGAGAACATCGACCTTTACCGTTGAAGATGTAACCAAAAAACCGGCTAAAAAAACCCCCGCTCCACCATTTACCACATCTACCCTGCAACAAGAAGCTTCCCGAAAACTTGGTTTTTCGGTAGGGCAAACAATGATGATTGCTCAACGGTTGTATGAATCGGGGCGAATAACATACATGCGTACGGATTCGGTAAACCTGTCGTCGCTGGCGATAAATACGGCAAAAGCTGAAATTGCGGAGCAATATGGAACCGAATATGTGAAAATAAGGCAATATGCTACAAAATCCAAAAGGGCGCAAGAAGCGCATGAAGCCATCCGCCCAACCTATATCAGCGAGCACGAAGTAGGGACTACAGCTCAGGAAAAACGGTTGTACGACCTGATTTGGAAACGTACCATTGCTTCACAAATGGCCGATGCCGAATTGGAAAAAACAGTTGCAACCATTGGAATATCCAATGCCGAAGGCAAGTTTGTGGCGAGTGGAGAGGTTATCAAATTCGACGGTTTTTTGCGTGTATACATGGAAGGAAGCGACGATGAAGAGAATGAAAATGAAGAAGGGCTGCTTCCAGCAATCAAGGTAAACGAAATTTTGCCGATGCGCGAAACAACAGCCACAGAGCGTTTTACACAACGACCACCGCGCTATACCGAGGCATCGTTGGTAAGAAAAATGGAGGAGCTCGGTATTGGACGCCCTTCGACTTATGCGCCCACAATTTCCACTATCATCAACCGCGAATACGTGGAAAAAGGAAATATAGAGGGTGAAGAAAGAACTTACAACGTACTTCTTCTCAAAAACGGAAAAATAAAGGATACCGACAAAAAAGAAATTGTCGGCGCCGATCGAAATAAACTGAAACCTACCGATACAGGCAGTGTGGTAAACGATTTTCTGGTAGAATATTTCCCGTCGGTGGTGGATTATAATTTTACTGCTGACGTTGAAAAAGCGTTCGACAAAATTGCCGATGGAAAAGCCAAATGGAATAAATCGATCTCCGATTTTTACAAAGATTTTCATCCCGTAGTGGAAGAGACTATGCAGATGCGCAAGGAACACAAAGCCGGAGAACGCATTCTGGGAATCGATCCTCAAAGCGGACGCCAAGTTTCGGTAAAAATAGGCCGATACGGGGCTTTTGTGCAAATCGGAATGCCCGATGAAGAGGATAAGCCGGTTTTTGCATCATTGCACAAAAATCAATCCATCGAAACCATTACCCTCGAAGAAGCCCTGAAGTTGTTTGATTTGCCCCGGAACTTGGGTGAATTTCGCGGAAAGGGAATGATTGTCGGGGTAGGGCGGTTTGGGCCTTATGTGCGGCACAACAACAAGTTCGTATCACTTCCGAAAGATTTTGACCCTTTGAAAATTACGTCCGAGGAAGCTATTCAGCTTATCGAAGCAAAAGAGAAGAAAGATCAGGAAAAAATTATCAAAACTTTTGAGGAAGAACCCGATTTGCAGGTTTTAAACGGAAGGTACGGGCCTTATATCGCTTTTCGGAAGTCAAACTATAAAATCCCCAAAAAGGTAGATTCTCAACAACTCACGTTGGAAGATTGCAGAAAAATCATCAACGATTCCGAGAAAGAAAAAAATCAAGACAAACCGAAAGCGGAGAAGAAGACTAAAAAAACTGTTGCCAAAAAAGTTCCTAAAGAAAAAGCATAATTTAACGTGAGTTCGACCTAAGCCACCATCCACTTTTCTTCATCAACAATATCAGTATGAATATTAATCGAAGGTTTTTTAGGAAAGAATGAATATGCGGCTAATGCAGA
>JBGYGP010000070.1:0-7179 GCA_041820645.1 Proteiniphilum sp.
AATAAGTGGCGGAATATCGCCGCGCGACATCATTGCTTTTTCCGATTCCCCGCATCCTGCGATAAAAGGTGCCGCGCAAGCGACAAAAAGGGAAAAAAAGACGCTGACAAAACTAATGTATAGAAAACTTTTCATCGTTTTGAAGCGTATTGTATTTTGTATTCGAGAAAATATAATCGGTATAGTCGCCGTTTTGCTCGGTTATTCTTAATCGCTTTACCGCAATTGTTTTTTTATCGAAAGTAATACCGACTTCCTTGATATAACCTCTGACGGCGTTACTTACTGGTACAATTTTTACAAAATATTCCAATGAGGAATGGTAGTAATCGAGGGTGAAATCAACTTTCAATGCCGCAAGATTTCCAATCATACTCGCCTCTATCAATCCTTTCATTTGCGTCATCATTTTGTTGGATCCGAGATTTACGGTGGTTTTCTTTCCTCCGACAACGGTTTGCAATTTATTACCGTTAATTGTTATATCATATTGCACCGGCTTATCGTACAGAAGACTGATTTTATTGGGTTTTCGGTAAAAAAACATGCCGGATGACTCCACCTTTTCCGAAAAAACCCGCATAAATTTTTCTTGTTTGAAATTACTTTCTACCGATTGTATTCTTTGAGAAGAAGATTTTAAGGCTTCTCCAAAATGAGATACATCGCTCATTTTTTGCATATTTTGAGCAACGGAGACGAGTGAACCCAAGAATAATGTAATGAAGAGAAAAATCCGTTTCATCTGTTTTTGAATTCGTTTTTTATCTGACTTTCAGAATTAAAAATCGTTTATTTCCAACTCCTTTACTGTGTATCCGTTTTCTTTCAGATAAATAAGGAGTTTATCAGTAAGTTCTGCCGCAAAGGGCATTCTGTCATGTAAGAGGATAATATCCTGAGGCTTTAATTTTCGCTTGATTCGCTCCAAAACTTCGTCGGCAGTTTTGCATTGCGTATCGAAAGACCTCAAACTCCACCCGATTGTCTTCAATCCCAATGTTGCAACTGCACTTGCTATTGTAGGGTTTGTAACGCCATACGGAGGGCGAAAAAGCGAGATGTTGCACCCCGAAATATCTTCCAAAATACGCTGTGTTTTCAGCAAATCATCGGTCATTCTCCTTTTTCCATAGAGAGGGAAACAAGTCGCATGAATATATGAGTGATTCCCAACAATATGACCATCAATTATCATCTTCCGAACAACCTCGGGAAATTGTTCGGCTTTTTTGCCAATGCAAAAAAAACAGGCCTTTACATTGTGCTTTAACAAAACATTCAGCAGAGGCAATGTCGATAAGTCGTCAGGCCCGTCGTCGTATGTCAGTGCAACGGTTTTTCCGCCGAAAGCACTTATTTTGCAAACCGCTTTGAGATAAAACCCCGAGCGTATGCTGTAAGAGGCATAAAATAAAAATGCCAAAGCAATAACGATAAGGCAAAGTACAATCCAAGTCATAACCTTTTTATCAATATTGAAGTGTGATTGTTCAAAAACGAATTGCAGATAAGACAATACTCTCTCTCTGAAAATTGAGTACATACATGCCATAATCCAAAAGCCGAAGCAGTAGGATATTCTCCGCAAATTCGTTTAAAATCATTATCCGATACTATTTTAGCATTTTCTATCCGATGAATTTCCAACAATTCGCATTGTCGCTTTTTCAATTCTTCTTCCGAAAAACAACCGCTAAACATTGATATATCAATTATTTGAGCTATGCTATTCGATGTCTCGCTTCGAGAAAGCAAGAAAAAAGAAACTCCCTCTCCCAAGGGGAAATTACGCCCTATTCCCAGCCGTGTCAGAATTTGAAAAACGGTAGGAGTTAATTCATCCGCAGCTCCCACCAAAATC
This sequence comes from Proteiniphilum sp., assembly GCA_041820645.1. Classification (GTDB taxonomy): domain Bacteria; phylum Bacteroidota; class Bacteroidia; order Bacteroidales; family Dysgonomonadaceae; genus JBGYGP01. The sequence continues at coordinate 1,865 of JBGYGP010000070.1, forward strand.
GTATTCAAATCATTACCTTGCAATTGAAGGAAAGCGTCAAGTAAAGCGGTTTCAAACGAAAATACGCGATGCACATAAGTGGTATTGCATGATTTATTGTTCGTTATCAGTGCAATTTGCGCCCCGATGGTGTTAAAAGTAGATTGAATAAAAGAGAAGGGAGAAAGCGACATTTCATTTTGCTCCACAATACTTCGCATAAATTTTTCGGTGTCTGCCAAACAACCCAATCCGGTAGCCGTAATAATGGCGTCTATCGATTTTTCACACCCCTGCAAGCATTGCAATCCTACAGCAACGCCCATTTTCACAATGCGGCTCATTCGTCGGCGCAATCCTACATCCGGTATCCATTCTTTATAGTTGGGATCTTTTGCTGCAAACCGATTATTCTCGGCTGGATTTTCAGGATAAACAGCGGCGACTGATTGTATATAGACAGAATTAATACTCATCGAAGCCCGTAGTATTGTTGAAAAATTAACGTCGTATTATTTCCTCCAAAACCAAACGAGTTGGACAAAACAGTGCCTACCGGTTGATTTTCGAACATTTCGGTAACAGGAACCAGCCCCGTTTCGGTAATCGGTTGCAGAAACCGGAGATTGGGATAAATAACTCTCTTTCTGATGGATAAAACACTAAAAACGGCTTCCAATCCACCTGAAGCGCCAAGTGTGTGTCCCGTAAATGTTTTTGTGGAGCTGAACAAGGGAGGCTTCTCTCCGAAGAGTCTTTTAATGGCTGTGCTTTCTGAGAGGTCGTTATTGTCGGTTCCGGTACCGTGTGCGTTGATGTAATCAATCTCACTGGGTTGTAACACGGCTTTTCGCAAAGCATTGGACATTGCCAGAAAAGCGCCTTCACCGTCAGGCGACGATGCCGTTTGATGATAAGCATCGTTGGCATTGGCAAAACCGGCCAATTTACAATAAATTACCTCTTTGTCTTTTACCGTTTTTTCCGATTGTAACACCAGATATCCGGCTCCTTCTCCCAAGTTCAACCCTGAACGGCTTTCATCGAAAGGACGGCAGGGAGAAGCGTCTAAAATCATTAACGAGTTGAATCCGTTAAGAGTAAATTTGCAAAGCGAATCGGCACCTCCTACAATAACCGCATCCAACTTGCCTTGTTCAATCATTCGAGCACCCAAAATCACAGCATTTGAAGCAGAAGAGCAGGCTGTACTCACACTTGTTCTAAAACCACCAAGAGATAAGTACCCGGCAATATTTTCGGTGTGGTCACCAATATCATGGTGCACCACATTGCATAGACGCCCTTTTCTGTTATCAACGATGTATTCCGAAAAAAAACGCTCGGTCAAATCCATTCCCCCGACCGACGAAGCGGAAATTAATCCAACGCGAAGATTGTCCGTCGAAATTCCCGAATCCAGAAAAGCCTCTTCGGCGGCAAGCATCCCCAACAAAGCTGTTCGGGAAAAAACACGGTTTTGATTGATACCGAGAATGTTTTTTAATTCAGAATCCGATTTTTTTACTTCTCCCACAGGCACACGAAGTTTTGACCGGAAAAGGGTTACATCGCCCAATCCGTCTTTTTTGTTTCTAAAAGCCGTCAGATGTTCCTCCACACCTGTTCCTAATGCCGAAACACAGCCTATGCCTGTGATAACGATTGTCACTTCGTGCGATTTTGGGCGACGTAATCACTCAATGTATCAATGGAATAGAAAATTCCTTTAGCTTCCTCGGGGTTGGCAATCCGAATGCCATAATTCCGTTCAAGGATGAGAATAATTTCGAGCGCATCGATGGAATCGAGTCCGAGTCCGTCTCCGAAAAGGGGTTCACCATTCGAAATATCCGCTACGGTCATATCTTCTAAATTCAACGCCTCGATGAGCGCTTGTTTGAGCTCTTGTTTTAATTGGTTCATAATTTTCTATAATGTTCTGCAACAAAAATAATACATTCTTTTCAGTTAAACGAGAAAAATCAATCCCGCTTTAGCAAATAATATTCCGCTCGATAGATATCTCTCAACAAATCGCACCAGCCTACCAAACAGTATTCCATATCCTGCTCATTCATAACGATACGCGCATATTTTATCAAAAAATCTTTGTCGAATTCATCTTGAATAAAGAAGGTGTTTTCTCCCTTTATTTTCAAACGAATGCAAACCTCGCCGTGCATTACGTTGGGAAGCGTATAGACGAAAATAGCGGGACTCGCTTCGCAATCGCCTACTTCATCCAGATTTCGCCGGTAACGAATATCGGTATCCAACGAAGCAGAGCGGTTGGCGGAAACAATTCCTTTACTTTCGGGACGCAGTTTTTCAAAATGCCGAACAGTGCGCGCGAGATATTCAACGGTAACGAAACCCAATTTCGAAAGATCGTCCATTTTGTAAAACTTTCGATAATCCATATCCAAAGCGGAGAAAGCTTTTCGTATAAAAACAGAGAAATCATCTCGGGAAATATTCTCTATCGTTTTTTCACCATCAACTTCTATTCCAGAAGCGTCTGTTTTGCAATAATGGCTTATTTTGACATCTCTTTGCGGAAAGGTTGATTTCCGATTCGGAAAATCTTTACCTATAACAATTGCCGAATTACATCCTCCGAATCCCGATGCCGTTTTCAAGCAAGAGCGAAGTCTCATTTGCCGGTGTTCCGAAGCAATATTCATTTGAAACGGCAGGCCTGTTTTTTCGAAATTGAGTGTTCCGAGCATGCTGTTTTCCTCCATCTGTTTTTTGCAAAAAATGGTTTCCACCACTCCCGATGCACCTAATGTATGTCCAAAATACGATTTCAGACTTTGTAACGGAACGGAATCCAATCGGGAAAGACGCAACGCACGGCTCTCCATCTCGTCGTTATAGATTGTAGCGGTTCCGTGCGCATTGACAAACGACACCTCGTGCGGCAACAAACCGGCCTGCTTCAGTGCTTGCTCGATGGCGTTATGCAGCTCTTCACCCGTGCGGGAAGGACCCGAAATATGATTGGCATCGTTACTGACGGACCCACCTGCCAGTGTAATTTTTGCGGCTTCAGGAACAAGATTCTTATCGGTAGTTAAAAGCAAAGAGCCGAAAGCTTCACCAAGCGAAAGTCCATCACGGGAAACGTCGTAAGGTTTGCATATTTGGGGAGAAACCGATTTGAAAGCATGGAAACCTGTTGTTATAAATCGGGATAACTCATCACCTCCGGCGACCAATATCTGTTTGTAAACACCAGCATCTATCAATCGTTTAGCCACCACCATAGCCGATACGCCCGAAATACAGGCATTGCAAACGACAAGGGGGCGGGTAGAAAATCCGAGATAACGAGCAATCTTTTGAGCCAAGTGAAAAAGCAAGAAGATTTTATCGTTCTCATTTTCATTGGAAAGAAGCCGGATATTTCCTTTGGTTGAAGCCAAAATAAAACCGGTATCAGACGAAAATGTTTTTAAAGCGGCCTTTTCGATAGTCTGTTTCAAGGTAAGAATCAGAAGTTGCTCAAATCGGGTAAACGCATGCAAGTTGTTTTGCGTAACCAAAATTCGGAGTTTTTCATCGGATATCCGCGAAGCGAAAAAAGGATTTTCGAAAAGCGATTGATCTTTTTGCAGACGCACACCCGACTGGCGACGTAGCATTTGCTCCCAACACGCGTTCGTAGAAAATCCGAGTGAACAAATGACGTTATCGGCAGTAAGGTATATCAACGGATGTTCCATCTCTTTTTCCAGTCCAAATAGAAATCGGGATTATTGAGTTCCAACTCACCGGAGTTTAAATGCGTAAAAACCTGAATAGTGGATGCTTCGGCTACGATTCTCATATCGTGTTCCCGATAAAGAGTGTAATCGAACTGAATTTTAGCTGCATCGTTGTTTACATAACGAGTTTCGACAATCACACAGTCATTAAACGACAGAGATGATTTATAATCGAGAGCCAGATGAACGACAGGTGCCGCAAAACCTGCGTTTTTAATATCCAAATAGCCAATTCCATATCGTTTCCCAAAAGATTCGCGGCCATCTTCTATGTATTTCACATATTGACCGTGCCATACAATCTGCAAAGCGTCTATTTCGCTGAATCTTACCTGAATCTTTACCCGATGGGTAAGCGCCGACTCTCGTTTTTGTTTTCGTTTCATGAATCCGTATTCAAATATATTTTCAATTCGCCCTCAGCGATGGGGCAGTCTTCAACCCACGATTTGGCACGCACCAACGTTATTTTACCAACTTCCTGAACGACGGAGATAATGGTTTTTAACTCGCATCCGATTTCAGGCAGATGAAAAATCTTCAATTTATTCACAGAACCAATAAAACCAACCGGAACATTTTCTTTTTTCCGAAAATAGATATACCCTATCCGCGCCGCAGCTGATTGTGCAAAGTGTTCAATAATACCCGCTTCTGTAAACACTCCTTTTTCGCAAAACAGATTGTCGCTTTTTACGGTAAGGCTGGAAAATGAATTTTCGTTTTCCAGCCCCAAAAACTTATCGATCATCACGATAGGAGGACGCTGAGGAATGAGTCGAAAAACAGCGTCTCCCTCAAACAATATATTTTGCAGGCCATTAGGGAACAACATCATTTCTCAAATTTTACAAACCAAAATGGAATGCCCGAATCCCAGATTATCGTGAATCGTATCAATTCGAAGTCCGGCCTTTTCTATTAGTTTCATCATGTCTTCGGAATAGTACATTTTGCTATTGCCGTTAGCCATTGCCGTAAAATAGGCACTGGTTTGTGCGAGACAGAAAGCTGAAGTTTCGAACCGCTGACGGTCCCAAAAAGTTTCCATCACGTACAGCAGGGTATTCTCTGCCATTGATTTTGCGGCGCGTGAAACAATACTTAGCACTTGTTCTTCGGAAAAACAATCCAGAAATTGACTCATCCAGATAACATCGAAGGGCTGCTGGGGGAATTTCGTCTCCCGATTCAGTAAATCGGCGCCAAAACCGTGTATTCGGGAAACTTCGGGCATATTGCGAATATGCTCTTTCATCAGCGCAATTTGTTGAGGCAAATCCATGATAGTTACCTCCACTTCCGAAGAATATTTGACACATTCCAACGCCCATCTGCCAGTATTTCCTCCTACATCCAGCAAAGTTTTTACCGGAGATGAAAAAACAATCTCCAATGCTTGTCTGAAAGAGTTGTCGGAATAAAAATGGTCGAATCCGAACCAACTCTTCTGAACAGCCTCCGGCAACGAAGAGAGGCCTTCGTAAATCGTAGGCCATTTACCAAACACTTTCAATCCCTCGGGCGTACCTTTCGACAAAGCTTCTTCGAGGGAAAAAAGTC
>JBGYGP010000071.1:0-2976 GCA_041820645.1 Proteiniphilum sp.
ACTCCGGAAGTCCATCAATTAACTCCGGAACATATTTGAAATAACTCCGGAAGTCCATCAATTAACTCCGGAACATATTTGAAATAACTTCGGAGGTTCATCGATTGACTTCGGAACATATTTGAAATAACTTTGGAAGTTCATCAATTAACTTCGAAACATATTTGAAATAACTTTGGAAGTTCGTCAATTAACTTCGGAACATATTTGAAATAACTTTGGAAGTTCGTCAATTAACTTCGGAACATATTTGAAATCACTTCGGAAGTCCATCAATAAACTCCGGGAGATATGCAGCCGATTTTTGAGAAATACCTCTTTTGTGCAAGGAGAAGGTTACGTACCTTTATCCCCTCGTTAAATATTTCATTTTAGATTGTATTACAGGGATTTATTTACATAAAAAAAGATTTTTTATCAGACAGCCATGATTCTTTTTCAAACCGAACATAAAAAATATCCCAGATGAGAAGATAATATGTTTCCGTCATGATTCAACCTCTCAAAAAACCGTCCTGCTATAATCCCTGCAAAAACAGCCCGATATCGTTTACCGGAAGATTAAAATGGTTGGCCACATACGAGTTCACCATCTTCCCCGAAAACATGTAAAATCCAGCGGCAAAACCGCGGTCGAAACGGGCAAATTGTCCCACGCCGCCGCTATCGGCCAAGGCGGTAAACATCGTGATAAAGATGTTGCTCAAGGCGATGGAAGAGGTGCGCGCCACGCGCGAGGCAAGGCTCAACTCGCAAAAATGCAAAACGCCGAAACGTTCAAAGATAAAAGGGTGGTTGGGGAGGCAAGCCTCCAGGGTGGTTTCGAAACAACCTCCCTGCGACATGCGCAGGTCGATGATGAGCGAGCCTTTTTTCATCTCACGGATAAGGTCGGAAGAGATTCGGTAAACGTGCGTTTTATTGACATACTGCATCGCCCCGATGACCACATCGGCCGAGCGAAAGGCGTTGCGCATCACATTGGGCTGGAGTGTGGAGGTAAACATGGTGTGCCCCAATTTGTGCTGAATGTCGCGCAGCTTATGCACCTCGTTATCGAAAATTTTTACTGACGCACCCAATGCCAATGCGGCGCGTGCCGCAACCTTCCCGGCCACACCCGCCCCGAAAATAATAATCTCAGTAGGAGAAATTCCGGGAACACCGCCCAACAAAATCCCTTTTCCGCCGTGAGTATTGCTTAACAATTCGCCGGCCACTGTAATGGAGCAAGCTCCCTCGATTTCGGAAATAGCGGTAACAAACGGCGAAACGGCGTTGTCGTCCAGCACAAGTTCGTATGCGACAGCATTGATACGCTTTTTCATCATCAAATCGATGCTTGCCCTACTCAATAAATGGATTTGTAAGAAAGAAAAAACGGTGCATCGGGGCTTCATCCATCCGATTTCTTCAAACGAAGGAGGGGATATTTTGAGGATAATATCTGCCTGATACACTTCTGCGGGGGAAAAGACAATTTCGGCACCCGATTCGGCGTAATACCGGTCGGAATAGTTGATTGTAAGGCCGGCGTCCGATTCAACCAAAACCCGGTATCCGGCCTCAACGAGCAAGCCCGCCGTTTCGGGCGTGATGGCCAAACGCTTCTCTATCCGCTGGTCTTCTTTCGGTATTCCGATGGTCAGCGTATTTTTATGCTCTTCCATTTTGAGGAGCATTTCGCGTACAAAAAAAGAGGTATTTTTCGATGAATCGTATATCATAGCAAACGTTTTTTCAGTTGTCTGGCAATGCCTTCGGCGGTAAGATGCACTTCTTGTTTGGTAATCGGATGAAGGGTTTCGTAAACGATATGCGCTTTTTTATAAAAGAGTTCCCGTTCGGCAAGATGCCGGGAAATAAACGATGCCAGTTCGTCGGGCGTTTTTCCGGCGATAATCGGCCGTACTGTCTTGGAAACGAGAAGCCGCCGCGAGAGTTCCTCCGGCGCGACCATCATGTAAACCGTAGTTCCGGAGCTGTTCATCAAATTCATGTTTTCGAAAAAACAAGGTGCACCGCCGCCCGTGGCCACAATCACTTTTTCCATCTCGGATACTTCGTACAAGGCTTTCTGTTCCAATTTCCTGAATTCGGTCTCCCCCCGCTCGGCAAAAAGGCTCGAAATTGTTTTAAAGTATTTGTTTTCGATGTATTTATCCAAATCGATAAAACGAAATCCGAGCCGTTCGGCAAGTAACCTTCCCACAGTTGTTTTGCCCGCTCCCATGTATCCGATCAGATAAATCCGGTCTGTATTCATGTTTCAAAAAAAATTACAATATCGGGGCAAACAGACGAATCAGGGATTCCAAGAAACGCTTGCCCTTCGGACGTTTTTGCCATTCTCTGAGAGAAACCATCGAAGCGTGCCGTTGGTCTTCGGTAAAAATAGCCACCGCTTCTTTGGCTACCGATTCGCTGTAAATGAAAGATTCCACTTCGAAATTGTGCTCGAAACTCCGCGAATCGAAATTAACGGAGCCGATAAGCGTCAGAAAACCGTCGAAAATCATCAGTTTCGAATGCAAAAATCCTTTCTCATACATATACACTTTTACCCCGGTATCGAGCATCTCCTTTACAAAAGATTGCGAAGCCAATTGCACCAAAGAAACATCGGATCTCCTCGAAATCATCACCCGCACGTCCACTCCGCGTATGGCCGCACTTTGCAGGGCTTCCACCATGGGTTCGGTAGGGATGAAATAGGGTGTTTGTATGAAAATGGATTTCTCGGAGTCGTATATCGCTTGCAAAATGCCGTGAACGATTTCGCGCTCTTCTCTCAACGGGCCGCTATTGACGATTTGTGTCGAAACGTCGCCGTAGGCGGGGAGTACCGGAAAATATTTGCGCGAGGTAATAAGCGTTTGACTCACAAAATACCAATCGATCAGAAAGACCGATTGCAGGCCCTGAACGCCCTTGCCGCGTATTCTTATGTGCGTATCGCGCCACGGGCCCCAATCG
>JBGYGP010000072.1:0-2539 GCA_041820645.1 Proteiniphilum sp.
GGGTATCCTGGCGCTCTGCCTTATCGACCTTTGGACAGTGGACAAACGCTACCTTAACGACAGTGACTTCATTGAGAAAAACTCCGCCGCGCAAACATTCGTCAAATCACAAACCGATGAAATCATCCTTCAAGACACCACTCAACACTACCGGGTGCTGAACATGGCTACCAGCACTTTCAACGACGGCGTTACGCCCTATTGGCACAAAGCCATCGGAGGATACCACGCCGCCAAGCTGCGCCGCTATCAGGACCTAATCGACGTCTATCTGAGTAAAGAGATGATGGCCATGCAACAGGCGATATTCGACACCAACGGCGCACTGGATTCGGTAAACGCCGACGATTTCAAAGTATTGAACATGCTCAACACCAAATGGGTGATTATGCCGGCGCAAGGCGGAGCTACCGTTCCGCTGCCCAATCCCTACAATCAGGGTAACGTGTGGTTTGTGGACACGATTTTATTTGCTAACAACGCCGACGAAGAGATCGACGCGCTGGGCAACATCGATTTGCGCAGGCAAGCCGTTGCCGACAAAAAGTTCGAACCCTATCTGCAAGGGATGCGGGTAACGCCCCGCGATTCGGCCTCCTTCATCGAATTGGCATTGTACGATTCCGATACGTTTATCTACAAGGTGAATGCCAAGAAGCCCGAACTGGCCGTCTTCTCCGAAATATATTATCCAAAAGGATGGCAAGTTACCATCGACGAAAAACCCGTCCACATGTTCCGGGCAAACTATACGCTGCGTGCGTTGCCGATTCCGGCAGGAGAGCATACGATTGTGTTCGATTTTTATCCGCAAAGCATCGAAGTTACCGATAACATTGCCGATACCGCTTTGCTAACTATGCTCATCATTGGCCTCCTGGTGCTCTATAACGCTTACAGAAATTACAAAAAACAAAGGATTAAACAACAGAAACAGATTCTCTGATAAAAATGAAGACTAAAATTTTTCTCTTCTTATCGGTATTCATGTTGAATACGATGGTCTCTTTCCCGCAAGACTCGCTTAAAACGCAAATCATGCAATACCGCCAGTCGAACCATGACTTTCTAGATAAAGGAAGACGGATGCTGCTCGACAATTTCCTTAAAAACGACCTGCAGAAAGTAAAAGAAATCAAAGATTTGCTACTCGCAGAAAACAATAAAAACGTTTACGAAGTATTTTACCCCATCGAGTACATCTACCTGCTGTATTGGACGGAAGAGTACAAAGAACTGATCGACTTCATCAAGCAGGTGGATTTCCGGCAACCGGTATCCAATTCGGTAAGCATTCTGGCGCGCGTCGACAACCTGTTCTCCTCCCTTTTTCAGAAAAGCACCGAACACAAAGAGCTGCTTACGCTCTCCATCGACAACAGTACGGAAAGCGATATGGACAAGGATTTTCTCGTACTGCAGCTCGAAGACATATTGAGGGCGGGACAAAACACCGTGATCGATTACGACTCGGAACAGACAGCATACATCAACCGGCTCTCGGATAAGTTTCTCGAAAAATACCCCGACAGCCCTTACGAAAAAATCATCAGAGAAACCATCCGTTTCCGCTTCGAACCCTCTCCGTGGGCTTTCTATTTTGATGTCGGCCTCGGCGCGGCCATTACATCGGGAGGCCTCGCCGAATATTTCGATTCGGGCGGAGGCATGGAGATGGCTTTTGAAATGAGACACAAAAAATTTGTGGGAATGTTCGGATTCGGATTTTCGGGACATTCGCTCAAACAGAACATTCCCATAAACAATACGATTTGGCCCGACAAGGCATCATCCACGCACGGTTTTCTCTATATAAATACCGGCTACCTGTTGCTCGATAATAAACAATTCAGTATTTATCCTTATGTCGGACTGGGATTCGGCGGAATCTCAGCCGTAGAAAAAGAGACAAAAGAGATGCCCGAGTTGAGAAGATTAAACCTCAACGGCTTCTTTCCGCAGACAGGTCTGGGTTTCGATTTCAAGTTCAAAGCTTCATCACCATACTATTATTCGAAAGAACCCTCTTCACGCATAAGCGTAAGATATGTTTACCGAATGCCTCAATACGAAAAGAAAGTAAGCGGAATGAGCGGTTCCACACACAATATTATCGTTTCCTGGGGATTCGGAGGAAGATTTCCCGCCCGCAGAGTACATTAAAATCTCAATACGGTTGCACAATGAAAGAGTTTGAATTTACAACTTTTCTGACATCGAATATCGACATCGGAGAAGACGAGCTGCAGAAGTTGTCGCACGCCTGCCGCTCCGTATCGTTGAAAAAAGGAGATTTTCTGCTGCGCGAAGGCGAAACATGCAAACATGCGTTTTTTGTGGAAAAAGGGATGGTACGCGAATATTCCATCGACGCAAAAGGGCGCGAACACCTGCTGCTGTTTGCCGCCGAAGGATGGTTTCTGACGAATGCGGAAAGCGTATATTTCGACCTGCCGTCGGACTATGTCATTCAGGTGATGGAAGATGCGCTCGTATTGCTGATCGAACAGACATCGATAAACAGGTTGTCGGAACAGCA
>JBGYGP010000073.1:0-3177 GCA_041820645.1 Proteiniphilum sp.
GTTGCCGTGGCGGGCGGCGTGTCTGCCAATTCGGGCCTGCGTGCCGCATTCGAAGAATACACCCGCCGGTACGGGTGGAAAATCCACATCCCGAAATTCGCCTACACCACCGATAATGCGGCTATGGTTGCTATTTGTGGTTATTACAAATATTTGGATGGCGAGTTCTGCGGATATGATGCAGCGCCGTATGCGAGAGTTTCTATATAATGGAAAATGGAGAATTGAAAATGGAGAATGTGTAATATTCGTTTTAAACCCCACATTTATGGTGGGTTTAAAATGAATATTGATAGACTTTAAACCCATCGAATTCGACGGGTTTAGAAAATAAATGCTATGGCAAAAATAAATGTTTCAAATACCGATATTACGATTGTAAAAGTCAATGAAACAGATTATATTTCATTGACGGACATTGCCAGATATAGAGACCACGAAAGGAGCGATTACATCTTACAAAACTGGTTGAGAAACAGAAGTACGATTGAATTCATTGGTTTATGGGAATCTTTTAATAACCCAAACTTTAATTCCATCGAATTCGATGGAATTAAAAATATTGCAGGGTCAAACAGTTTTTCATTAACACCGAAAAGATGGATTGAAACAACAAATGCTATCGGTATTGTTTCAAAAACAGGGCGTTATGGGGGCACGTATGCTCACAAAGATATTGCTTTCGAATTTGCGACTTGGCTTAGTGCCGAATTCAAATTTTATTTGATTAAAGAATTCCAGCGCCTTAAAGAAGAGGAACAAAAGCAACTCGGCTGGTCGGCAAAACGTGAATTGGCAAAAATAAATTATCGAATTCATACCGATGCCATCAAGCAAAATCTTATTCCCGAAGAGCTGACACCGCAACAAACATCCATTGTTTATGCCACCGAAGCCGATGTGTTGAATGTGGCTCTTTTCGGAAAAACGGCAAAGCAATGGCGCGACGAGAATCCCGAATTGAAAGGGAATATTCGGGATTACGCCTCTATCAATGAATTGATTTGTCTGTCGAATATGGAAAATCTGAACGCCGTTTTTATCAATGAAGATATATCTCAAAAAGAACGGCTTATCAAACTAAATAAAATTGCCATTCAACAAATGAGTGTGTTGCAGGAAGTGGAAAGTAGAAAATTATTGAAATAAATCTTCGTTATTTGCATATCAACTATGCCGAATTTGTGTAAGAAAGATAAATGATTAACAAGATTTTAAAATCAAATTGTATGAAACCGATTCTTCAAAACAATTTAGATAAAATAGCTGCTCTGTGCAAAGTTAATAATGTGAAATCGTTGTTTGCTTTTGGTTCCGTAACAACCGATATGTTTACGGCAGAGAGTGATATTGATTTTCTCGTTTCTTTCAAACCAATGGATTATGGAGATTATGCCGATGCATATTTTACAGTAGCGGCAAATCTGGAGAAGATATTTCAACGTCCTATTGATTTGGTAACCGAAAAATCACTCTCGAATCCCTATTTTATTCAATCTGTAAATCGTTCAAAAATAAAACTTTATGGAGGAGAAAATTAATAAATACTTACTTGATATAAAAACGTGTATCGATTCCATTGAAAGCTACTTGGGTGAGAATCGCAATTTCTTCCTTTATCAGGAAAATAAAATGCTTAGAAGAGCTGTTGAAAGAGAATTTGAAATAATTGGTGAAGCAATGAATAAACTGGACAAATTAACCCCCAACTTCCCAATTTCAAGTAAAGAACAAATCATAGGGCTCAGAAACAGGGTAATTCACGGATACGACAAAATTGATGATGAGATTGTTTGGGGTGTTATCGTACGCCATCTTCCTCAATTAAAATCAGAAATTGAAGAATTATTGAAATAAACAACAAAATATATGAACCAACAAAATCACGCAGTTGAGGAACCCAAAAAATCGCTCAACTTTATCGAACAAATCGTAGAAAACGATTTAAAAGAAGGCAAAAACGACGGCCGCATACAAACCCGGTTCCCACCCGAACCCAACGGCTACCTCCACATCGGACACGCCAAAGCCATCTGTATGGACTTCGGCATAGCCGAAAAATACAACGGCGTATGCAACCTCCGTTTCGATGATACCAATCCGGTAAAAGAAGACGTCGAATACGTGGATTCCATTATGGAAGATATTCAATGGCTGGGTTTCCGGTGGGGAGAAGTATATTACGCTTCCGACTATTTCGGGCAACTGTGGGATTTTGCCGTACAACTCATCAAAGAGGACAAAGCATACGTGGACGAACAGTCGGCCGAAGAGATTGCTCGCCAAAAAGGCACACCCACCGTTCCGGGCACACACAGCCCTTACCGCGACCGCCCGGCAGAGGAAAGTCTGGCGCTGTTTGAAAAAATGAACAGCGGCGAAATTCCCGAAGGGAAAATGGTGCTGCGGGCCAAAATAGATATGGCCTCGAGCAACATGCACTTCCGCGACCCCATTATCTATCGCGTTATCCACATCCCGCACCATCGCACCGGCACGCAATGGAAAGCCTATCCGATGTACGACTTCGCACACGGGCAGTCCGACTATTTCGAAGGCGTTACGCACTCGCTCTGCACACTCGAGTTTGTAGTGCATCGCCCGCTCTACGATTGGTTTATCGACCGACTCGCCACGAGCGATTACCGTCCCCGACAATACGAATTCAACCGGCTCAACCTCACATATACCGTCATGAGTAAGCGCAAACTGCTGCAACTCGTACAGGAAAAGCTCGTTTCGGGATGGGACGACCCTCGCATGCCTACCATCTGCGGGTTGCGCCGCCGAGGTTATACTCCCGAGTCTCTCCGCAACTTTGTGGATAGCATCGGTTACACCAAATACGACGGCATCAACGATATTTCGCTCCTCGAACATGCCGTGCGCGAAGACCTCAACAAACGGGTTATGCGCGTTTCGGGCGTTATCGACCCGATAAAGTTGATATTGACCAACTATCCCGAAGGTCAAATAGAGGAGATGGAAGCCGTGAACAATCCCGAAGATGAATCGATGGGCAACCGCAAAGTGAAGTTCGGCCGCGAGTTGTGGATTGAACGAGACGATTTTATGGAAGATGCACCGAAAAAATATTTTCGCTTTACTCCCGGCAACGAAGTACGCCTGAAAAATGCCTATATCGTGAAATGTACCGGATGCAAAAAAGACGAAAAC
>JBGYGP010000074.1:0-3937 GCA_041820645.1 Proteiniphilum sp.
TCATATACCGTAATAGGGGAAATCCTTTAATTTATAAACTTCCTAACCAAGTAAGTTTTAATAAATATATCACAGCCTTACTTTGATAAATTTATATCCTTTTTCATCATTTAATTGATAACAAAAAATGCGTATATTGAATTGCCGATTTAACATTTCTGTGGCGCCGATTAAAGTAAAAAAGTGCGTATATTGAATTGCCGATTAATCTTCAGGAAAAACGCCGAAAATGGTTCGTCGGACTATGGGATTATCCCATAATTCCAACCCGAAAAGTTGCTGTCGTGTAATCCGGGTTTATCGGATAGCAATGGTTTTTTCGGGGAAGGCTTCCTGCGGCGACGGCGAGGAGGCAATAGAATAGGTATTGAAAGAAAGCATCCCCGTCGGTGAGGACGACGGGGATGACGAGGATGTTTACTCCGGCACGGCGGTTCAGCAGGGAATGAAACCTTGACAACAGGGCTTTGCACCAAGTGCAAGCGTTTTTGTCGCCTGTAGAGGGAAGGGTGCCGCACGCAAAAAATATGTTCGCAGGATGCGGAGGCGGCGTACCGCCCATCGGTGCAAAGAGACGAACTGCTACAACGAGATTTTCATCCCCACAAAGAAGCTTCGCGGCGCCGACGGCCCGTAAATGTAATCGGAAGCTCTTCCCGCTCCGGTATCGAAATCTTTCTGGTAAGCGTTGAAAATGTTTTGTACGCCGGCGTTGATTTGCAGCGTAGAATATTCGAGGAAAGGAATATCGTAAGACAATTTCGTATGCATTTCGAAAAATGCACCCACCCGTTCGATTTTATTTACCTGCGCGAAACGGTCTTTTGCCGGGTCACCGTCGCCTTTGGCATGAGGAACATACATCCGGCCGGTATAGTTGCCCGAAAGTGTTGCGGCAAAACGCCCCGAAGGTTTCCATGCCGCCACAAAATAACCGTAGGAGTCGGGCGTGCGCATGAATTCGCGGTATTCGCCCGTCCCTTCGAGGGGTTGCTGCGCTTCGTCGAACAGGCTTCTTTGCAACGTTACGCCCAATTGCAAGTCGAACGAGCGGCCAGCGGCAGCTCTTCCTTCGATATTAACTCCATATACTTTCGCATTTTCGCCTTTCGCGTTTACGACGAGTTTCTGTCCGGCTGTACCGGGGTCGTCGATTTCCGTGAATTTGTTTCTCAGATGCGTGAAAAATCCCTCTACCAGCGTATTGAATTCGAAGTTCCCCACCGAATGATAAAAATCGATTGAACCGCTCACGCTACGCGAGCGCTCCTCTTTCAACTCTTTCGACAAGACGCGTACAATATGCTCGCCGCCGGCAATGTCCACGTGCAGGTCTTCATCGAAATATTGCGGAGCGCGAAACCCTTCGCTGTACGAGAGGCGGAAATTCGTTTTTCCGTTCGGATTGTAACGGATATTTGCCCGCGGACTAAAGATAGCCGATTTCACCAACGAATGTTTATCGAAACGTCCCCCCAAAAGAATGCTCCAGCGGTTGTTTTTCCACTCGTTCTGCAAAAATGCGCTCGCAGTATTGGTTATCTGATTTACGTCGTTTACACGATAGCCGCTCACGTCGGTGAGCGTATTGTTCAGGTATTCGGCTCCGGCGGTCAATTCGGCAGGCATAAACAAAAGCCGGTCGATTGTGCGGGTATATTGTCCGCCGGCATGATAAACCAATTCGGTAGAACGTCCGAATGAGCCGAGACGCGCATTCAGGTTATCGATGAGCGAATTGTGTCTCTTTATGCTCTCCGCATCGGTTTTGTCGATTCCGGGAAGGCTTTCCACCGGCTCGCCACCGCCGTAATAACTTTTTCGAAGAGTATGCTGCATCGAAACATAGAGGTTGAGTCTGTTTTTCAAATCGGTCGAATTTTGCACATAGTTGATTCCGCCGCCATTGATATAGTGCTCCAGTTGTTCGGCTATTTTTGCGCGAAACGGTTGTTGCCGGAGGCTGTCGCCTCCCCGGCGAAACTCGTGCATGTTGTGATATTCCACCGAAAGTTTCGAATACAATCCTGTCTTCAGAAACGAACGAAACCCAAACGAACGGTTTTTCAGCAGCGGCATTTCGGTAAAGCCGTCGCCGTCGTGGTCGTAGCCTTGCCGGTCGCGGTTTTGTCCGTAGAGCATCAGTCCGGCCCTCCGGTTATCGGTAAGGATGGAGGCGTTGAACATCGTATTGTTTTCGAGCGCTTTGCCGTTGACCGATGACAAGGTGTGGGCAATATCGCCGCTGTTGCGCACCGGCTCTTTGGTAATCACGTTGATGACTCCGCCGATGGCCGACGAGCCGAACAGCGCCGAACCTCCTCCGCGGATTACCTCCACGCGATCGATCATGTTGGAGGGAATCTGTTCCAAACCGTAAACACCGGTAAGCGCACCGTAAATAGGACGCGAATCGATAAGTATCTGCGAGTAGGGACCTTCCAATCCGTTGATTCTTACTTGCGAAAAGCCACAGTTCTGACAGTTGTCCTCTACACGTAATCCGGGTTGAAAATTCAACGCCTGTGCCAGATTTTTGGAATTGGTATTCTCCAACATCTTCATATCCAAAACACTCACCAGCGAAGGTGCCATCATGCGGTTGGTTTCGTTTCGATTGGCCGATACCACCACATCGTTGAGAGAGATACTCTCTTCCTGCAGCTCGAAGTCGATTTCCTGCGATGTCTGCGCCTTCGTCTCCACCTCGCGACTGATGGTCTTATAACCTATCATTTTCACCTCAAGGACAAACTTCCCTACCGGCATATTTTTGAGGAAGTAGTGTCCCGAAATATCGGTAGTAGTCCCAATGGTGGTTCCTTTCAGTTGTATGGTTACATAGGGCAGGTGTTCTTTGGTTTTTGCATCCAACACGTGTCCGAAAATATTGGCGTCGGTTTTATCGGGATGATTGTCTTCCGCCCATACCGACGCCAGCATTGCGGATAAGCACAGAAAGAGTAAATATATTTTTTTCATTTGAATATTCATTGTTTAATTAGTTAAATAAGTGGTGTTCGAAAAATGATTTATCAAACTTCGCATCTTTCTGCCGTAGGCTTTTTTTCGACTAAAAGCCTACGGCAGAAAGATGAGGAAGTTGTTCGTTGATCTTCACTCAACCGGTTCTCGCGGCGCATCTTGCGTTTTCCCGCGCGGAACCGTTTCCCCTTTTTTTGCAGGAAGCACTTTGTCGCGGGGCAATTTTGCAATCTTGCGGATACTCCGCAAAACCTCCGTCTTCTCCCCCACGATGCAGGGAAATAGGAGAAAAGCCCGTCCTTTGCCGATGAAAGGGTAAACGGATTCTTAAAACATCTAAGGATTTAAGCTGCAGGAGGTGCCCGGAGAGAAACGACACCCCTGTTGCCGAAAGAGCGGAGGCTTTCGTAGAGAGTGGTGTAAGCAACCCGCGAAGGGGTTGTTTGATCGGACATATCCAAATCGGGGAGGATGTCCGAGGTTATCTGTGTGTGGTAAAAATGGTCGAGAAGAAAGAGTTGATTCTGAGTATGCGAATGTTGTTTCCCCTCACCCGCCTTAAAAGGGTGAGAGTGAACATATACGGAGTGGTTGATAACATGGGTATGCGTAAAGAGCGATATCCCGCTTGTGTAACTCACAAACAGAATCAGTAAAAACCACTTTTTCAGTATATGCCGATGACATTTTTTCATACCGTGTGCAAAGATAGTGCTTTTTGTCTGCCGGAGCACATTATTTCCGTTTTTTTTCATAGAATACCGGAACGACGCGTTTTTGTCGGGAAGAAGATTTTAGCGGTTGTTCGGACAAGCCCACAATCCCGCAGCGAAGATTTTACGAGTCGTTTTTTTTGCTATCTTTGCGGGGATAAAAAATGACGAACCGTTGTTGGATATTCCTTTCCCGTTCTGTATGGATCCGAATGAAATAATCGATAAATATTATAAAA
>JBGYGP010000075.1:0-10102 GCA_041820645.1 Proteiniphilum sp.
ATAAACGATGACGGAACGGAAACCGAATTTAATGTGATCGGTAAAAATTCGGGAAAAGCAGCTTTGGATAATGATAACAATTTGGGAAAAATTGTTGTTGTTGAAGGAGTTCAGCCGGAAGACGACGCAACAATTACCATCCGTCTAAAACCTGGTCCCAACAACAAACATTGGAACTTGTTCTTCGGGATAAATGCGATGATGATTTTACCAGAAGGAATGCCCATTCCATTAAAACCAAATGAATTTACTTTGGAATATCCTGTTTACATCGATTTCGGAACGATAGGAGCCGGTAAACCTTTTTATTATTTCGACAAACCTTCGGATATGCCGCGTTTTGATATTTACGACAACCAAGATAATAACACCGGATGGGCAATGAGTGTAACCGACCGTTTCAACGGCGATAATCAATCGGGAACAACTAATAATACGTTTGGTCTACCCGTGGCCTTTACCCAGGATGCTTTCTGGGGGAATAAATCCAATCCTACGGGAGGGTTTACCGTGTATCGGCTCAATAGCACGATGAAATACAAATTTATATTCTACGGCTCTCGAAGAGATGCTGCCGACAATCGGGAAACAAAATACCTGGTTAAAGGAGCAAACGAAAGTTCCGGGCTTTTGAATGCAGCTAACAACAATTCCAACATCATCGTTCTCGACGGCATACAACCCTCTCCCCATGGAATAGTTGATATTACCGTGTCGGCCGGCTCCAACAACACCAATGTTGAAGGATTTTATTACATCAACTGTTTGATAATTGCTCCCGAAGGTTATCGATTGGAGGGAATGTAATCCTTTGCCGGATGGATTTGCATTCAAATAATAATTAACTTTGCCAAAGAATAACTTTGGCAAAGTTAATTTTACGGTTCCGGCAATTTGAAAAAGAGCCAACGGTCATTTAGGAATAAAAACATAATTTGAAATAAACAATGATAAAAACATCAATAAAAATTTTACTGGCCATCGCCTTTTTGACGATGAGTTTTACAATACAAGGTCAGAAGAAGGTCTTTCGTTGGAGCAACGAACTTGAACAACTCAAACGCATCGACTTGCTTCCTGCATACCGCCACAATCAACTTATAGAGCAGGAGTCGAGTTACGACCGTACCGGAAACAACGACGACGGATTCGAAGGAACTTATTCCTACATTCGTAAAGAGAACGGAAAACTCGTATTGGCCGACTTCGAGGGGCCGGGGATAGTAAATCGTATCTGGACACCCACGCCTACCAACGACATGCTGTCGTTTTATTTCGACGGTGAAAAAACACCCCGCCTGCGGCTTCGATTCATGGATTTGTTCTCGGGTGAGGTTTATCCGTTCGTAAAACCGGTTTGCGGAAATGAAGTCGGCGGATATTATTGTTACATTCCCATTCCGTTCAGAAAATCGTTGAAGATTGTGTTTGAAGGCGAGAAAATCATGTTCCATCAAATTCAATACCGAAAACTTCCCGGAATGAATGTTGAGTCGTGGACAGGAGATTTTTCCGAATCGGATAAAAAGTTACTTTCGGAAGTCAATGCCCTGTGGGGAGATATTTCCCCGACAGTAAACAGTTATTCCTCCGGGAATTCTTCGGGTTATAAAACCGAAGAAAAGACATTCACCATTCGTCCGGGTGAAGAAGTTGACTTCTTCGAACGGAAAACGGGAGGACGCATTGTCGGCTTTGATATCGATGGTGGTACCGCCTTCGAAGGGCTTTACAAAGATATCCTGCTTTCTGCCAATTGGGATGATGAGCAAGTAGAAGCTATCTGTGCTCCCCTTGCCGATTTTTTCGGCTATGCTTTCGGAAAGGGAGCTATGCGCAGCATGCTTATGGGCAAAAGTCTTGGTAAAAATTACTGTTATCTGCCTATGCCTTACGACAGAAAAGCTTCCATGAAACTGGTGTACGAGGAACGTGCCGGCGCGATGCAAAGTCCGGTTTCGGTACATGTAAGGGTCTATTACAACGACAATGCCCGGAATACTGCTGAAGAAGGCAAATTCTATGCCCTCTGGCGCAGAGAAAAACCCGAAACGGGAAAATACTATACTTTTCTCGATTTTAAGGGAAAAGGACACTATGTGGGAACCATTCATCAAGCACAAGCCTTGAGGCCGGGCATGACTCTCTTTTTCGAAGGAGATGACAGCACCCGCATCGACGGCAAGATGCGCCTCCACGGCACCGGTTCCGAAGACTACTACAACGGCGGATGGTATGCCCTGCTCGACCGTTGGGACAGAGGAATAAGCATGCCCATCCACGGCTCGCTCGATTATTCGTTGCCTATGGCGCGCACGGGCGGTTATCGTTTTTTCCTGGCGGATAAACTGTCTTTCGAAAAAGAGATTTATCACGGCATGGAGCACGGCCCTGAACGAAACGAATTTCCGGTAGACTACACCTCCGTAGCCCTTTTTTATGCCGATCGTCCGCCACTGCAAAGAATGGACGTAACCGCCGAACTGCGAGAAGTTTATCTGCCTCGAGAGCATGTTTATTTCCCTCAATTGATGGAAATTACTCCTGAAAGAGGCGTCGGTATCATACAGGATCGGGGCTTGATGATGACCGCTTACGGACAGGGAGGGGCTGTTCGGATTATGTTATCCGATGTTCCCGAGGGGAAATACCGGATATTGGTGAATTATCACAAGAGACCTAACGGTGCCGATTTTCAATTGTGGCAACGGCAAAAGTTATTGTCGGACTGGATTTCGACCAAAGCGGAAAAAGAGGTTCTCAAAGAGCGGATACACGTAGGCGATATTCAATTGACCCCACAAACCAACTCGATAACGTTTCACGTTCGCAAAAACGGAAATGCCGACATGGTTGAATTGAATTTAATTACGTTGGAAAAAATAGATTGATTTGATTATGAGAAGGAGGTTCTTTTTTATCGTATTGATTTTCGTTTTGTTTATCGTGTCGTTTAATTCGGTAGCGCAGGATAAAATCGTGCTTGATAAGAAAGCGCTTCCTCCCGTTTTCGAAAACGCGCTTGAAAAAATAGCCTATGATAAATTAGGCAATGAAACCGGAAAATTCGAGGTTGTTGCGATCGACAAAAACACATTGCATGTAAAAATATCCTTTTCTCCCGATAAAACGATTCGACAAGACGATTGGCAGATAGCCCTTCAACCTGCGTTTACCCCTTCTTTTCATTGGGCACCGCACCTCACGCCAACCGATAATCATATTATCGACCGGCACGTTTTCCGTTCACCGGCGCTTATCGTTTCGGACAGTTGTCAGGAATTTGTGTTGATTCCCGATTTGAATATTCTGCAAAAAAACATGTCTGTGCGATGGTATTTAGACCTCAACGCCGAGACTAATACGCTCGTGCTCGGTATGAGTGAAAGTCGCGTTTCCGACCATGTTCTTTTCGAGCGTGCCCAAGGTGCGGAATATCCTGACAACGATATCGAAATTGGATTTTATCTGCTCCACTATACCGATGCTGCACCGCTTTCGAATCCTTTCCGCAAACCGTTGGAGTTTCTTTGGAAACGCTGGGGTAGCGAAACGTATAAAGCCGGAAATCCGATAAAAGGCGATTTGGAGCCTTACATACAATACACGTATGACTGGGCATTTAAAAACTGGAAGGAAAACGTATGGCAGGAGTTCGAGATTGGAGGGCAAAAAGTGGGTGCACCTTCGTTTATCGTGAATGCAACGCAAAGCCCCAATTATCCCGGCGAAATAAACGAGCGGGAGTTTCGTTCCGTCTGGAATCAGGCGTGGTTCAGTTCATTGCGTTCCGCAAGTGGACTGTTCCGTTATGCGCGACGCACAAACAACAGCGAGCTTCTCGAAAAGGCGAAGCTGACCAAAGAGCTGGCGCTCTCTTTTCCACAGGTCAACGGTTTTTTTTACGGGCTTATCGGCACCGAAATGCACGAAGTGGAAATCGACGGGAAAAAATATAATCGGAGCAAAGGTTGGGACACCCATTATTGGGGTAACTCTAACAGGAATCCCTACACGTGGAATCCCCGCGAATCTCCGTTTCATATTCTGGATATGAGCTGGACGGCCTTGCTGATGCTTCGTTGGTACGACGAATTAGAGGAAGACCAACGGTTGTTGCAATATGCGGAAAAATATGCCGAGTCGTTGCTGAAGACTCAATATCCCGACGGTTTTTTCCCGGCGTGGTTGTCGCTTGATAAACTTGAACCGATGGAGCATCTGAACGATTCGCCCGAAACATCTTTGTCAGTAACCTTTCTTCTAAAGCTGTATGAACTGACAGGGAAACGGGAATATAGGGAAGCGGCGCTCAACGCCATGGAGGCGGTGGTTCGCGAGGTTATTCCGGTAGGAAGATGGGAAGATTTCGAAACCTATTGGTCATGTTCGCGCTATGGGTCGGATAATTTGGTCGGGAAAAAAATTGCCCGCAACAACATGTACAAACAGAACAATTTTTCGATGTTTTGGACGGCCGAAGCCCTATACGAGTGTTATCGTGCGACAGGCAACAAAAAATACTTGGAGTTCGGACAGCGGACATTGGATGAAATGCTGATGACACAGGCCTCTTGGCAACCGCCTTACATGTATGTAAGCGTGTTGGGCGGATTCGGGGTTCTCAATGCCGATGGCGAATGGAACGATTCGCGGCAGAGTCTTTTCTCCGAACTTATTTTACAGTATGGCAAACTACTTGACGAGCCGGAGTATGTCGAGCGTGGATGGGCGGCTTTGAGAGCATCGTTTGTGATGATGTACTGTCCCGAAAATCCGTTGACAAAAGGGCAGTGGGAAAAAGTTTATCCGTTTTTCGGGGAAAAAGATTACGGATTCACGATGGAGAACTACGGCCATGGTGGTCGTACAAATCCTGAGGGCGAAGGCATGGGCGAATTCACTATATACGATTGGGGCAATGGCGCGGCTGCCGAAGCCTACAACCGCATATT
This sequence comes from Proteiniphilum sp., assembly GCA_041820645.1. Classification (GTDB taxonomy): domain Bacteria; phylum Bacteroidota; class Bacteroidia; order Bacteroidales; family Dysgonomonadaceae; genus JBGYGP01. The sequence continues at coordinate 4,956 of JBGYGP010000075.1, forward strand.
GGACAAATTCGGAAGCCCTCTCTCCGAGGGAGAAGGTGCGTATTCCGATGAGCCTCTTCCAACTTTTCATCGAGGTTTGCAGGGGCTGTCTCAAAACAATTCCGAAACAAGAAGTCGCTCTGAGGAGAAGTAAATCCAACTATCTAAAAATAAGTATATGAAACTAAAACAAATCAACCTTTTTTTGCTTGCAGTGGGAGCGATTTGGCTCTCCTGCACAGGCAACGCTAAAAAAACATTGGAAAATATGGAAAAAAAGTATGAAAAAGGAACGTTCGGATACGATTTGAACTACCTTTCCGCAAAGGATGACAGCTTGATTGTGATGAAATCTGGCGACGGAAAAGCACAAATTATCGCCTCGGCGAAATATCAAGCCAAAGTTTTTACTTCAACCGCAAATGCCGAAGGAGGAAATAGCCACGGTTTTGTGAACTACAAATTTTTTGACGCAGGCATTGTAGATGAACACATGAACGGATTCGGCGGCGAAAATCGCTTCTGGCTCGGTCCCGAAGGCGGACGGTATTCCATCTATTTCGCTCCGGGAGCGGAGCAGGTTTTCGATAATTGGCACACACCCAAAGCAATTGATATAGAGCCTTGGAATGTAAGCGCTGCGTCATCCGCAGAAGCTCTGTTCACCAAAGATATGGAGTTGAAAAATCATCGGGGATACACCCTCAGCCTTTCTGCCGAAAGAAAAGTATCGCTCCTGTCCGATGTCGAAATAGCCGCCAAGCTCGGCATAACGCTTCCCTCAGCGGTAAATGCCGTGGCTTACGCCACCGAAAATAAAATTACCAACCGGAGCGACTTCGAATGGACGCCAGAAACCGGAACCGTTTGCATCTGGATGCTTGATATGTTCAACCCATCCGACTCCGCTGTTACCGTGATTCCTTACAATGCCGGCAGTGAAGAAGCCTTGGGCAAGGTGGTAACATCCGATTATTTCGGCGAAATACCTGCCGACCGCTTGAAAGAAGACAACGCTACGCTCTTCTTCAAAACCGACGGCAAATTCAGAAGCAAACTGGGACTCAACGTTCGGCGCAGTAAATCCGTCGCCGGAAACTACGACCCTGTTTCGCGACGATTGACCGTTGTAACTTTCGATGTAAACCCGGAGGCAACCTACCTGAGTCAGGAGTGGGATGTACGAAAAAATCCGCTTGCCGGGGATGCACTCAATGCCTATAACGACGGACCTCTTGCCGACGGCAGTATCATGGGCCCGTTTCTCGAACTGGAAAGTTGCTCGCCGGCCGCTTTTCTGAAACCGGGTGAATCGCTTTCGCACCGGCACAGCGTTTTTCACTTTGTGGGTGATGAGGCCGCACTCTCCGTCGTTTGTGAAAAACTGCTCGGAGTGAGTATTGAAAAAATAAAAACTATATTCTGAAATCGTAAAATTATGAATACGCATTACGCTCAAAAAAACCGGTTGGTGCCAGCCGGAATTGTTTTTCCGTTTATTCTGCTCACTTCGCTGTTTTTCATCTGGGCTGTGCCCAATAATATGACCGATACCATGCTGGCTGCCTTCAAGCGCATCATGAGCCTGAGCGACACGCAAACGGCGTGGATACAAGTGGTATGCTACCTCTTGGGGTACGGATGTTTTGCCCTCCCGGGGGCTGTTTTCATTAAAAAACATTCCTACAAATCGGGCGTGTTGCTTGGCTTGGGATGTTGTATTGCCGGCGGTATGCTCTTTTATCCGGCCATGTTGGCCAACGGTATCAGTTCGCCATTGAGTTTTGCGATGTATTTGCTGGCTATCTTCGTGCTTTTTGCAGGATTGTCGATTCTGGAAACTTCGGCCAACTCGTATGTTTATGTGTTGGGTGACCCGCGCACCGCCACGCGTCGCCTCAATTTTTCGCAATCGTTTAATCCTTTCGGAGCGCTTACGGGTGTGCTGGTAAGCCAGATTTTCATCCTCTCGCAACTCAATACCATGAGCGCCGAGGGGCGTGCCGCACTCAGCGAAGCCGAATTGCTCTCCATACAGGAAGGCGAGCTGCTGGCTGTTACCAACGCCTACCTCATTCTGGGATTGGTGATGTTGGTGCTCTTCCTACTGATTCTTTTTACACGTATGCCCAAAGCGCAGGACGGCGATAAGACGCTCAACCTGAAAGCTACCTTCGGACGTTTGTTAAAGAATAAGAACTACGTCTGGGGCGTTGTTGCCCAGTTTTTCAACATCGGGGCGCAGATAGCCGTCTGGTCGTTTATCATCCGCTATGCTATGCAGCAGTTGAACCTTGACGGCGTGATTGCCGGGTTGGGCGCCAATCCATCGCAGGAGGCCGTTATCGGAGCGTTACGCCATGCCGAGCCGGTGGCCGGCATGTTTTACGCCTTCTGCGAGTCGGTCGGATTGGAGGCTTTGCTTCCCCGCACGGCTGAGCAGGCGGGCGCCACGTATTACGTATTGTCGTTGCTCCTGTTCGTAACCGGACGTTTTGCCTGTACATTCCTGATGAAATGGGTAAAGCCGGTAAATTTGCTTTCGATGTTGGCCGTTTTGGCCGTACTCTGTTCGATAACGGCCGTGTATGCCTCCGGTTTTGTCGGTATATATGCACTAATGGGCATTTCGGGATGCATGTCGCTGATGTTTCCCACCATCTACGGATTGGGTGTTCGCGGGTTGGGTGATGACACCAAAATAGGCGGTTCGGGAATGGTGATGGCCATTGCTGGTGCTGCACTGCTCACGCAGTTGCAGGGAATCCTTTCCGACCAGTCGGGTAGCATCAAGTTTGCCTATTGGGTTCCGGCTATCGCTTTTGCCGTTATCGCCTATTACAGTTTTACCATAGCCCGAAGCAAAAAAATTCAGCATGCCATAAAAGATTGACAGATAAAAACGAATCAGACAGACAATGAAAAAATTAGTTATCGGAATAGACTACGGCACCGATTCTTGTCGTGCCCTGGTTGTGGATACCGTCTCGGGGAGGGAGTTGGCCTCGCATACCGCTTTTTACCCGCGATGGAAAGAAGGATTGTATTGCGATGCGTCGGAAAACCGCTACCGCCAACATCCTCAGGATTATATCGACTCGTTGCAGGAGGCCATAGGGGAGGTGGTGGCTGTCCTTTCGCCCGATGAAGTGGGAAGCATCGTCGCTTTGGGTATCGACACCACCGGCAGCACCCCCTGCCTTACCGACCGAGAGGGTGTGCCGCTGGCTCTGTTGCCCGAATTTGCGGAAGAGCCCGACGCGATGTTCATTCTCTGGAAAGACCATACTTCCATCCGAGAGGCCGATGAAATAAATGCGCTTGCACGCTGTTGGGAAACCGATTTCACCTCGCGTTCGGGAGGGGTGTACTCCTCCGAGTGGTTTTGGGCGAAAGCCCTGCGCGCGTTGCGCCATAACGAAAAGATACGGAAAGAGGCCTATTCGATTATTGAGCATTGCGACTGGATGCCCGCTTTGTTGACCGGCAACCTGAAGCCCGAAACGGTACAACGCAGCCGTTGCGCCGCCGGGCACAAAGGAATGTGGGCCGAAGAATGGGGAGGATATCCCTCGCAACCGTTTCTTTCGGCGCTCGACCCCTTGTTCGATGGTTTCGCGGAGCGCTTGAGCGGCAAAACCTGCACCGCCGATATATCGGTGGGAAAGCTCGTAAAGGAATGGGCGGACTCTCTCGGATTGCCCGAGGGAATCGATGTTGCCGCCGGCATCCTCGACGCGCATGCCGGCGCTCTTGGCGCGGGCATACAGACCAATACGATGGTGAAAATCGTGGGCACCTCCACTTGCGATATAATCGTTGCTCCGAAGGAGTATCTCGGAGATAGAACCATTTCGGGTATCAGCGGACAGGTGGATGGCTCGGTCGTTCCCGGACTTATCGGACTGGAAGCCGGACAATCAGCGTTCGGCGACGTATATGCCTGGTTGCGACGCTTGCTCTCGTGGGCACTCGAACTTTTACCGGACAACGAAAAGGAAGGAATCGCCGAAAGAATTTTTCCGAAACTGACCGAAGAGGCCGAAAAACTCCCCGTTACCCCGCACGATTTGATTGCTTGCGACTGGCTCAACGGACGCCGTACGCCTTTTGCCGACCAAACGTTGAAAGGTGGCATCACCTGTTTGACGCTCGCGACAACTCCTGCGCAGCTCTTCAAAAGTCTGGTGGAAGCCACCGCTTTCGGGTCGCGCGCCATCATGGAACACCTCGAAAAAGAGGGGATAACGGTAAACGAGGTAATTGCCGTGGGGGGGATTTCGTTGAAATCGCCATACGTCATGCAAACGCTTGCCGATGTTATGGGGCTCCCCATAAAGGTGGCCGCTGCGCAACAGGCCGGCGCCTTGGGGGCCGCCATCTGCGCAGCCGTAGCCGCCGGAGTTTTCGAATCGATGGAGCAGGCGCAAGAAAAACTGGGACAAGGCAATCTGGCCGTTTATACGCCTCGCGAGGAGAACTGCAAAACATATAATTTTTTGTATCGCAAATATAAAAATTTGGGGATGTTTTTGCAGGGAGAATAAACGAACGATTTTCTCCGGCAGCATGCCCTCGCAATTTCGAGAAAAGTTTTCAAACAGGACAAGATATTCGCTTCTTTGTCTTGTTTTTTGGAAGTATCATTTTTTCAAATCGAATAAGCGAAACCCCGAAGAGGAATATGCCAAACCACGCGCCCTTTTCACCAAAGAGCAGCCCAATATCGAAAGACCTTATTGGGGGAAATTCTTCTTGGGACAAGGCAAAGCGAAGCCATAAAAAAGAGAGGCTGAATCGTTATGAAACAGCCTCTCTTTTTATTAAAGTCGGGGTGAGATGACTCGAACATCCGACCTCCACGTCCCGAACGTGGCGCGCTAGCCAACTGTGCTACACCCCGAATTTATTATTCGTGGCTGCAAAGGTACACAATTTTTCTTTTACAAGGAAAAAAACGACTAAAATTCATTCAAGAGTTGTCCGTTTCGCAATATCAAGGAATGGATTTATTGCTGTCCGATAAAAATAATACCGAAGCTATGCTTCTCTTTTCAGCCGTTTCGCGGCGGCACCTCGTAACCGGCAAGCCCGAATAATGAAAAGATCATACAAGGGTTTAATGCATAGCAATATACAGTGGATATTGAATTTTTTATCGGACAGCA
>JBGYGP010000076.1:0-6145 GCA_041820645.1 Proteiniphilum sp.
GCACAGGCTGACCCCGAAGGAAAAATCGTATATGATTTCACCCGCGAGGACGGATTGCGCATCGAAAACCGAACCGTTCCCTTCGGTACCATCCTCATCATCTACGAGTCGCGCCCCGATGTTACCGTCGAAGCCGCCGCAACGGCATTCAAAGCCGGCAACCGCATTTTGTTGAAAGGAGGGAAAGAGGCGTATCGCACCAATTCGCTGCTTACGCAGCTTTGGCAGCAAGCCCTGTCGGAAAACGACATCGACACCTCGTTTGTGCAATACCTCAATCTATCGCGCGAGCAAACGCAATCGCTTATCAAAGAGAATACGCACGGCATCGATCTTATCATTCCGCGAGGGGGCGACCACCTTATCCGTTTTGTAACGGAAAACGCGTCGGTGCCGGTTATCGTGAGCGGGCGAGGCAACAACTTTATGTATCTCGACCGCGATTGCGATACCGGTATGGCTGCCCGAATCATTCTCAACGGGAAAAAACGTATCGGCGTTTGCAACGCGCTCGATAAAGTACTGATCGATGCGGAGCTGCCAAATATAAAACAGGTTGTAACCGATTTTGCACAACAACTCCGCTCCCACGGTATAGAAGTGTGGGGCGACGAAAAAACAGCCGCCTTTTCCGACGGCATCCGAGAAATAAACGAAAAATCGGTACTCTGTGAAGAGTTTATGGCACCGAAAATCTATTTTGCCGTTGTTAGCGGTATGGAAGAAGCTATTGACGCAATCAACCGTTACTCCGGCGGCCATTCGGCGGTTATTGTTACCGACAATGAAGAAAAAGCCGGAAAGTTTATGCGCGAGGTGGATTGCGCGGCCGTATATCGCAACGCTTCCACGCGGTTTACCGACGGCGGGCAGTTTGGCGTGGGAGCTGAGATTGCCATCAGCACCCAGAAACTGCACTTTCGTGGCCCGCTCGGAGCACAAGAATTGGTTACAAACAAATGGTTCGTTTTCGGAAACGGACAAATTCGCGAGTAGAATCCTCCGTTTTGAGCAACAAACATCCCCCAAACATTAAAAAATGAAGAAAAAACTTATTTTGAAAATCGGAACCTCTACCCTTACGGCGGGGACAAACCGCATATCGTTTGCCGTAATCGAAAGCCTTGCGCGGCAAGTGGTCGAGTTGAAAAAAGAGTTCGATATCGTAATCGTTTCGTCGGGTGCCATTGCCACGGCGCGCCAATTTGTGGAAATAAAAGGCTTCAACAAACGGGTGGATTCCAAACAAGCCATGGCGGCTATCGGACAAACCAAACTCATGGAATTGTACGATTCGATATTCGGCACATTCGGGCTGAATATCGCCCAGATATTGCTGACATACCGCGATTTTGAAAATCCCGTAGCCAATGAAAACACGCGCAATACCATCGACCGGCTCTGGGAAGCCGATTATATCCCTATCGTGAACGAAAACGATACGGTTTCCATCGAAGAAATCGTGTTGGGCGACAACGATAAACTCTCGGCATTGGTTGCCATAATTACGGAAGCCGATTTACTGATACTCGTCTCCGACATCGACGGTATCTATACCAGCAACCCTCATCTGCACAGCGATGCCGAGCTTATTGCCGAAGTTTCCGACCTGAATGCAATCGAACAATGTATCGAAGAGAAAATATCTACGCTGGGAACCGGCGGAATGTCGTCGAAGGTACATGCAGCGGAAATCTGCATGGAGTGGGGAGTGGAAATGTGGATTGTAAACGGACAACGCACAAACTATATCCTGAAAGCGTTGAACGACGAAATTCCGTTTACAAAATTCAGAGCAAAGAACAGATAAATAAGAGAAACAATATAACCTGACAAATATCGAATATGAATTACGGTTTTATCGGCTTCGGCAATCTGGCCAAAGCGGTTTATCAAGGACTTAAGAACGAGTCGGGCATCCATTTCGCCTATTTTGCCCGAAACAGAAAAGAGGTGGAGATTCCGTTCTTCGATCGCATGGAAGAACTTGTTTCTTTTGCCGATGTCGTTTGGATTGCCGTTAAACCGCAAGACCTCGGTGCGATTTTGGAACAACTGAAGCCGTTGAATCGGGAAGGAAAGGTACTGGTTTCTCCCGTGGCGGGGAAAAGCATCGGCTTTATTGAGAGTTATCTTGGGAAAGAGCAATCCATCGTACGCATCATGCCCAATTTGGCAATGGCCTACCGAAAATCGGTAACCGCTTTTACATGCAACCGGCCGGATGACGGCAATGCACAGGCTGTCTGTAAAATATTGACAAAATTGGGGAAAGCCGTCGAACTGCAAGAAGACGGCTTCGATCTGTTTACTTCCGTTTTCGGAAGCGGGCCAGCATTTATTCTGGCATTCATCCGGATTTTTAAAGACAAAATGCGGGAGTTTCATCTTCCGGGAGCGCTTTTGGATGAATTGCTGCTCGAACTCACAGAGGGGACAACCATCTATTTTGCTCAGAATCAAAAAGAATACAGTATCGAAGAGCTTATAAGGAATATTACCAGCAAAGGCGGAACCACACAGGCCGGATTGGATTATTACCACCGACACGAAATAGGTAAACATTTCGAAGGTGTTCTGGATGCGGCGAGAAACCGTTCGGCCGAGATGAGCAAAAACGAATAAAGCCCATCGGCGTTGCAGTACAGTGCGATTTGAGACTCTCAAACGCAATCATTCCTGTATCCTTTTTACTCCGATATCGAAACAAAAAGCGTTTCGATGTGTTTATAACAAAAGAACTTCTGTTGCTCGAACAATAGAAAAAAACGTAAAAATTCAAATGTGTATGGCAACCAAGAAAAATTTTATCATCGACACAAACGTGATTCTTCACGATTACAGTTTTCTCGACAATTTTGAAGAAAACGACATCTACATTCCCTTTGTAGTGCTGGAAGAACTTGACAAGTTCAAAAAAGGAAACGAGCAGATCAATTTCAACGCCCGTGCATTTGTACGCGAACTCGATTTGATAACCGACGACAACCTTTTTAAGCAAGGTGCCGATTTAGGTGTTGGGCGCGGGAGGTTGTACATCGTGAACAGCGTGAAACCGCACGAAAAAATTGTTGAAGCATTCCCCGACCGCACTCCCGATAACCGCATTTTATCTACCGTGCTGGATGTTATCGAAAAACATCCCAAAATGAAAACCATCCTCGTTACAAAAGATATCAATCTGCGTATGAAAGCCCGTTCGTTGGGGATTCCGGTTGAGGATTACATCAACGACAAAGTGATCGATATCGATATTTTCGGTCGAGGCGAATTGGTACTTGAGGGTATGAATCCCGACCTGATCGATAAAATATACGCCCAACCCGCCGGAGTGGGTATCAACGAATTTTCTTTCGAAAACCCGCTTGTTCCGAACGAATCGTTCATCCTCAAGAGCGAACGCAACAGTGTGTTGGCAAGATACAACCCGTTTACTCAAAAGATTGTGAAGGTAGATAAGGAGCCGAATTTCGGTATCTCGCCGCGCAACGCCGAACAAGCTTTTGCCTTTGGTATATTGAACGACCCCGACATCAAATTGGTGGGAATCACCGGAAAAGCGGGAACGGGGAAGACCTTGCTGGCGTTGGCTTCCGCTTTGAAACAAAACAAACAATACAGTCAAATATTGCTGGCGCGTCCCATCGTTTCGCTATCCAACAAAGATTTGGGTTATTTACCGGGCGACGAGAAACAGAAAATCGCACCTTATATGCAACCGCTGTTCGACAATCTGAATGTAATAAAATCGCAAATCGGAGGGAATAGTTCCGAAATGCGAATAGTGGAAGAGATGCAGAAATCGGGGAAGCTCGAAATCGAAGCTCTTGCATACATTCGCGGACGCAGCCTTACCGAAACGTATTGCATTGTCGATGAGGCGCAGAACCTCACGCCGCACGAAGTAAAGACCATTATCACCCGTGCCGGCGAAAACACCAAGATGGTGTTTACGGGCGACTTGCAGCAAATAGATTCGCCTTATCTCGATTCGCAATCCAACGGATTGGCTTATATGATTGACAAAATGAAAGGACAAAATATCTTCGCGCATGTAAATCTCGTAAAAGGCGAACGGAGCGAATTGTCGGAACTGGCGAGCAATTTGTTGTAGCGGGGGAGAAATGCAAAAGACTCATCGGTAAATGCATGGGAGGATTGACAAAACCTCTTCTCCGTTGCCAAAATAACCTCCTGCCTGCTGATTTTTTGCGTTTTGCATAAGCAAAACATCGTTTCTGCCGGATACAGGATGTTTGCAGGGTCGGTATCCGACGGCGTCTCTTCCGGGTATGCTCTTCGGTTGTGTTTTTGCCAAAAAAAAGATTGCCTTATCAAGGGCAATCTTTTTTTATAATAAACTTTCGGTATCGGTTTATTTTGCAGCTTCGATGGAAGCTTTTCTGAATGCTTTCAACGATTTTTCGAGTTCCAAAGAAGCTTTGCGGGCACGTGCTCCTGCGGCTTTGTTTCCGTTTTCTACCTGAAGTTTGGCATTTTCCTGAAATGTTGCAATTTGTTCGTTGATTGTTGCTACTAATTTATTCATTTTATTTCCTAATTAAATGTTTTAAAATCTTTGCAAAGATAGTCTATCCTCGTCTTTTGAAAAAATATTCCGGCATTTTTTTACGAAAAAAATCAAAAAGGCAAGTATCCGGGATTAAAGTTGCGGTATTCTTGCGAAGCAGTATGCGGTTGAAACATTGTGTTGCAGCTTGTGAGGGGAAAAAGAGAGGCCGTTTCTTAAAACGGCCTCTGTTTTCGGGATTTTGTGCGGTTGATGTTTGGATTATGCTTTGCCGGCGCTTCCCAATACGTTTTCGGTTTTGTGCATATAGAGTTTTTTCAGTTCGTCGCGAGCCGGTCCCAGGTATTTTCTGGGGTCGAATTCGGCCGGTTTGTTTGCGAAAACCTCTCTTACCGCCGCAGTCATAGCCAAACGGCCGTCGGAATCGATGTTGATTTTGCAAACAGCCGATTTTGCCGCTTCGCGCAACTGTTCTTCGGGGATACCGATTGAATCGTCCAGTTTTCCGCCGTATTTGTTGATTATTTCCACGTATTCTTGCGGTACCGATGATGAGCCGTGCAGTACGATGGGGAATCCGGGAATCCGTTTTTCGATTTCTTTCAGGATATCGAAACGCAGTGGCGGGGGCACCAGTTTTCCGTTGGCGTCGCGCGTACATTGTTCGGGAGTAAATTTAAATGCGCCGTGAGAGGTTCCGATAGATATTGCCAGGGAATCTACTCCTGTACGCGATACGAAATCAACCACTTCATCGGGTTCGGTGTAGGTGTGGTGTTCGGCTTGTACGTCGTCTTCGATACCAGCCAGGACGCCGAGTTCGCCTTCCACCGTTACGTCGTGGAGGTGAGCGTAATCGACGACTTTTTTGGTCAAAGCCACGTTTTCTTCGTAAGGGAGATGCGAGCCATCGATCATTACCGAAGAGAATCCGCTTTCGATGCAATCTTTACAGAGCTCGAAGCTATCGCCGTGATCCAGGTGAAGAACGATTGGGATTTCGTATCCCTGCTCTTTGGCATATTGAACGGCTCCTTGTGCCATGTAGCGAAGGAGAGTCTGGTTGGCATATTTGCGCGCTCCGCTGGAAACCTGCAGGATTACGGGCGATTTGGTGGCTACACAGGCGGAGATGATTGCTTGCAACTGCTCCATGTTGTTGAAGTTGAAAGCCGGAATGGCGTATCCGCCGTCAATCGCTTTTTTGAATAATTCTTTTGAGTTTACTAAACCCAATTCTTTGTAACTTACCATATTTTTGTTGTTTAAAGTGATTTATGAAAATTATTTTCTCAATTCGGCTTACAAAAATAGCATTTATTCTGCTCAAACGGAAATATTTTGTCGAAACTATTCCGGTGAATTCCGCTTATTTTTTGTTTTTTATGATTTTTCCGGAGGGGATAAACGTTCGTAGGCGAAACGTTTGCAGTGTTTTTTCGTGTGTTTTTCCGAAACGGATTACGGGGGGATGTTTCGGTTGATTTTTGCGTAATTTTTTTGAGGGGGCGAGATAAATATTCCGATTTAATTTTTCTTTTTCGGATGATTTATCGTATCTTTGCGGACTGAAAAGTTTCGAAGTAAAAAAATAAAACAAACATATTTAACGAC
>JBGYGP010000077.1:0-4267 GCA_041820645.1 Proteiniphilum sp.
AACCAATATGCTCAACTGGGCAGAGGAGAAGAACCTACCATATCGAAGTTTGCGTACCAATTGGCATACAACCTGATACCTCAAGTGGATGTTTTTACCGAAAACGGTTATACCAAAGAGGAATTGAAAATGTATAACGAAACACGCAAAATTATGCACAGCGATATCGAAGTAAGCGCTACCTGTGTGCGTGTTCCGGTAATGCGCGCTCACTCCGAAGCTACTTGGGTGGAAACGGAACGTCCTCTTTCGCTGGAAGAGGTTCGCCAGGCTTTTAACAAATCGGAAGGCATTGTCTTGGTAGATAATCCCGAAAAGAAAGAGTATCCCATGCCGCTGGATATTGCCGGGAAAGACCCTGTTTATGTGGGGCGTATCCGCAAAGATTTATCCAATCCGAACGGATTGACTTTCTGGACTGTTTCAGACCAGATAAAAAAAGGAGCAGCTCTCAACGCAGTGCAAATCGCAGAATACCTGATTCGTAAAGAGCGGGGATAATTGGCACGTAACAGAAAAATTATACGCTCACTGTCCGATAAAAAATCGACATTAGCTTATAACTCATTAAAAACAAACAAATATATGCTTTTATAGAGAAGCAGGCTTATCTTTTGCACTTGTCTATTTGCATTAGAAAAGATGTGGAGCTGTCCGCTCCCACCCCCGACATCCTTTTCTTGTCTTGACGCAAGAAAAGGATGCAAAAGAGAGAAAGGCGTATAATACTGACACGACTTTTAAACGATTCAACCTCTATTTTTACCGGACAGCGATAGCAATGCGGCGTTAAGCGCTTGTGGGACATCGCCTTTGATTTGACTTTGTTTTTTCGTCCCAACATTTTTATGATTGATGAATTGTTTTTCTGTATTTGTAGGAAACAAAAATCTTCCTGCAGAAAGGGTTCCTCCCCCTTGAGGATGATATGGAAAAATGCTCGATTGCCGGTAATGAGCAATCGAGCATAATTTTTATTTGATTGGGAACACGTTTGATATATGTATTATCGCTCTGCCAATTGAGAGTTTTATATCAAACTTCGGCATGCTTAATCAAATACCTCTTTGAGGTTGTCTATCCAAGTTTCGAGGCGGGCGTCAGTTCGGTCGTATTCGTTGTCTTCGTCAATTGGAAGCCCTACCCAAACACCGTCGATAACCGCGTTTGAATCGTCATAAGTGTATCCCTCGTCGGCGACTTGTCCCACAACTTTTACCTTGTCATGAATTGCGTCGTAGATAACACGCTTCGATTCCGCAAAACTGCTCGAAAACGACGCGCTATCGCCCAATCCGAAGATAGCAACTGTTTTTCCCGTAAAATCCGCTTTTGAAAAAGCGGGCAAAAATGCATCCCAATCGTCTTGCAGGTCGCCGACACCGGTGGTAGAGGTTCCCAAAATCAAGTAAGGGTAGCTTTGTACATCGGCCAACTTTACGCTTTCCACGTTAAACAAATCGGCTTCGCCATTGAAAAGGTCTTTGATTCTTTTTGCTACGTTTTCGGTATTTCCTCCCGAAGTTCCGTAGAGAATGGCTATTTTGTTCATTCTTGTTTTGATTTTTGAGTGATTAATAAAATGTAAAGTTTTGATATAACAGCGTTGAAGAGAGAAATGTTTACCGATTGATAAAAAAAAACGTTAATTCGATTTCTTTTGCCGATAAACAGAAAAATCGTATTTTTGCAAATAATTTGGCGCGGTAGTTCAATGGATAGAATAGAAGTTTCCTAAACTTTTGATCCGGGTTCGATTCCCGGCCGGGCTACAAAGGAGAATACCGGAAAGACTCCAATGATTACTTGTTATCGTTAGTTATTACATTAACACTTGGGAATAAGGTAAAGAGAATATCGTTGAAACCGATAAGTTTTGGCATAAACCCAGTTTCCGCAATAGGACAAAAAACGGATTTGGTAAATTAATATAGAGATTTTTGTGCAAAAAATACTATGCAGTATCCTAAATGTAAGCCAAAGAAAAAGAGTAAAAATGGTATCGTGAAGGGTATCCAACGCTATAAATGCAAAGATTGTGGATGTAATTACACATTGAGGCATAGTGCAGTTTTAGAGAAAGAGAAAAGACTTAGATTTGCCTTGTCAATGTACTTGGAGGGTTTAGGTTTTCATTCCATAGGTAGGCTTTTGGGAGTAAGCCATGTGTCAGTTATAAACTGGATTCGTAAATATGGCAAAGAGTTGTCATCAATTCGTAATCCATGTCCTGCCAAGATTATCGAAATGTACGAAATCCATAGCTATGTCGGGGACAAAAACACTATCGGTGGATTTGGATTGGTGTTGATAGAAAATCCTCGGAATACATTGATTTCGTTGTTGGAGACAGAAGTACAAAAACAGGTATAATGCTGTGGGATAAAATCAAAGAACTTTCATCAGGTGCTGTTGCGACAGATTGTTGGAATTCATATGCAGAGATGATACCGAAAGAAAAACTGATACAGATAAAACCGAAACATATACCGTAGAAAGTTACAATGGACAGATAAGGCATTTTTTAGCACGTTTTAGAAGGAAAAGAAATGCTATTCTAAGAGCATATTGATATGATAATATATTCATTAAAACTTCTGATGGCAAAAAGAAATAAAATGATTTCTATACAAATTTACTAATTCCTTAATTCTATATTCAAAAAATAACCAAATGCGGAATTTGGGATAAAATCACTTATATTTCTTTCTATATTGTTTTGGCGTGATATCCATTTCTTTCTTAAATGCTTTTGAGAAATGAAACGGGTCGAAATAACCAAGACGAAAAGCAATTTCTTTGATTTTTAAATCAGAGAATTGTAAATACGAACAGGCGCGTTGAATTTTGAGTTGATTGTAATAATCAATTGGAGAATAAGATGTTTCTTCGAAAAAACGCTTCCCGAAATGTGATGGTGAATAACCAACATGCCGTGCAATTTCGTTGAGGGTAATCTTATCTTCCAGATTTTCTTTCATATATAAAATACTTTTCTGTACTGCATCTATTTCTTTTACATTTTTTATTCTTCTGAATTGATATAAATATTTTATGGATGCCAAAAAATGCATCAGACAAAAGCTGGCATATTCTAAATTCTCCGGGCTATATCCCATTTCCAAGTTCTGAAAAATCTCTTCAAACAATAAGAACCGGTCGCCATATCGACTGCTGTCGGAGTCAGGTGTATCAATTATTCTGCCTATTATCGAAGAAAAAACGTCCACTCTTTCACCCAAAAAATGCAGCCAATAAATGCTCCATGGATTAACATTATCCGCTCCATAAGAATGCGACTCATTTGCCGGCAAGATAAAAGATTGATTTCTTGACAGATTAAATCGTTCGCCATTGAGTACAATCCACCCTTTCCCTTCTTCACAAAAGATGAAGATATATTGATTTGCTCCCGATTTTCTTTCCCGAAAATGATATTTTGCCCGGGGATAATAACCAATATGCGTAACATACAATTGTTGTGTAACAGTATTCGATGCTTGATACGACCTTATGTTATACGGTAATATAATGGCTTTTTCTCCTTTGAATCCTTCCGCTATTTTTTCCGTCATGTTTTTTACATGTTTAACCCGTTATTTTACATTTTTAATTGTATGCTGCTGATAATAACTAAATATTTTTTCAAAAATAGTAATTTTTTACATTAAACACATTAAAAACTACATTTTAATTGAATAATATTGATTTAATTTTGCATTATATAACATGAAAGTATGGCCAAAGAAGAACGAATAATTAATAATCGGTATTTAATACTTATTACCTTAGTTGCGGCAATGGGTGGTTTTCTTTTCGGATACGATTGCGTTGTGATAGGAGGTGCTAAAGCTTTCTATGAAATTTATTTTTCGATTGAAAATATACCCTGGCTTCAAGGATGGACAATGTCCAGCGCTATTTTAGGATGTTTGATTGGAGCAACTATCTCCGGAACTCTGACGGATAATTATGGGCGAAAAAGCATATTTTTTGCAGCATCCATAATGTTCACTATTTCCGCTATTGGCACCGGCGCTGTAAATACGCTAAATTGGTTTATTTTCTACCGGATATTAGGCGGTATCGGGATAGGTTTGGCTTCCAATATATCACCGATGTATATTTCCGAAATCTCTCCGCCTTCAATGAGAGGCAGGTTTGTTACGTTTTATCAACTGGCCGTTGTACTGGGTATTTTATTTGCTCAAGTAACCAATTGGT
The DNA here is from genome assembly GCA_041820645.1 of Proteiniphilum sp. GTDB lineage: Bacteria > Bacteroidota > Bacteroidia > Bacteroidales > Dysgonomonadaceae > JBGYGP01. The sequence continues at coordinate 4,225 of JBGYGP010000077.1, forward strand.
TGATTGCCCATCCTGTTATTTCAGGTAAAGCTATTCTTGGTTC
>JBGYGP010000078.1:0-5578 GCA_041820645.1 Proteiniphilum sp.
CAGGTTTACGACCACAAATCGGGGCGCATCATTTTCTCCGAAAAGGCAGACCGATCGCAACTCGCATGGATGCCGCAATCCGAACTTCTGAGTTATGTAGGTGACGGAGAGAAAGGGAAAACCATGTTTACGCTTAATCCCGTTACCTCCGAAGAGAAGATAATTGCCGAAAACCTGCCCGATGAAACATTTTGGATTGCTCCTGACGCAAAATCGATGTTTTTCTCCCAAAAAAACAGCCTCTCCGTTTCAAATCCATCAAATCTGAAACGGTTGATCGCACCCGATGACAAACTCCCCGGATATCGGGATAGATATTCTATTTACAGATACTTTTTCGATTCGGGACTTACCCAACAAATCACTTACGGCAAAGAAAGCGCATGGCTCAATGATGTGTCGGACGACGGCAAAAGCATATTGTTTTCCACCGCCAAGGAATTGATTACCGAAAGGCCTTTCAGAACATCGTCCATGTATCTGCTCAACCTCGAGAGCATGCAAATGGATACGCTTTGGAGCGATGGGAAATTTGCCTCGTCGGCACAATTCTCACCCGACGGCAAACGGATACTTATTACCGGCGGTGGCGAAGCTTTCAACGGAATAGCCTTGGACATCAAACCCGGCCAGATTTCGAACAACTACGATACTGAGGCCTTTATCATGGATACGGAAACAAAAACTATCGACCCGATTACCAAATATTTCAATCCGGCTATTAATTCTGCAACCTGGAGTACAAACGGCAATATCTATTTTCGCGTAGAAGACAAAGATTGTGAAAACGTTTACAAATACAACCTCAAATCGAAAAAGTTTGAGAAACTTCCTCTCCACGAAGAGGTCATCCGTTCTTTTCGGGTTGAAGTTCTATTTTTACGGCCGGATTCAGTTTATCGGTGGCTGACGCCAGCAACTTAATGATGATTCTGTTGTTGTTTACAAATCCATCAAACGTGTGTTCCACCGAAGGCGCATTTTTGAGGCTGTCACTTACGCTTGTTTTGGTATTTTTCCTTTCATCGTTTACATATACCTCAAGCATGTTGGGCGAAGTAACTTTCATTTTACCTTTTCCGTAATTACTTGTCGAAACGAAAAACGAAATCAGGTGAAACACGCGGTCTTTTTTAGGCTTTTCCAATTGAAAAAATCCGCTGCTGTCGGGTTTCAACTCGGTCTTAAAACGGTTTGCTTGGGGAAATGAAATTTGAAATTCTAAGAGAGTTTTGTGCGAAAATTTTTCTTTGCGCAAATTCGTGCTGTCGAGCAATACAGGGGATTGCACTTCGATAGGCCCGAAATAATTTACTTTGGCCGGTTTAAATGTTTGTTGAGAAAATGCTGTTGCCATTGTTGCGATAAGAAACAGAAAAAGAGATAAATTGCGCATAATCCTGATTTTATTATTGATAGGTGGTCCAAACAAAATGGTTTTTAAAAGCGTCTCCCAATTCGGGGATGTGATGAAACAAACCGTAAACGGAGGAACCGGAACCGGACATGGAGGCGTACACTGCTCCGTGTTCGTAAAGCTGCTGCTTGATGGTTCGGATTTTTGGGAATTGAGTGAAAACCGATTCTTCGAAGTCGTTTCTCATAAAGTTTTTCCACTCCGAGACCGGTTTTAGAATGATTTCTTTGAGCGACACCTCCACCTTGTGCGGATTAACCATCGCGTAGGCCTCCTTTGTGGAAATGCGACAGTCGGGTTTAACCAAAACGAGCTGGTAGGCCGAGAGGTTTATTGCCACAGATTCTAAAACATTACCGATTCCGGAGGCAAAAGCCGGTTTGTTTCGGATGAAAAAGGCGCAATCTGCGCCGATTTGAGCAGCTTTTTCCTCTAACTCCTCATCGGAATAATTGAGTGAAAAAGTTTCATTAAGCAATTTCAACATAAAAGCCGCATCGGACGAGCCGCCCCCCAATCCCGCCCCAAAAGGTATTTTTTTAAGGAGATGGATGTCGATATGAGGGATTGGCTTTTCCCGAGCAATCAGTTTGAGCGCTTTGATTATCAGGTTTTCGTCTTCTTTCCCGTCGATGCGAATACCCGAAAGGAACAAACGATAGTCTTTACCGCTCTCCGAAGGAATAATCTCCAACGCATCTTTCAATCCGATAGGATAGAATATGGTTTCTATGTTGTGATAGCCATCGGAGCGTTTCGAAACGATATTAAGTCCTAAGTTTATTTTCGCATTCGGGAAACTTATCATACTTTCTTTTTCTAAGTTTGTACAAAGATAGCGAATTTGTGAAAACAGCCCTGCTTATTCCTCGGTTACTTTTGTCATAAAATGATAAAGTTCGCTTATCTCACAGAAATCGGCCAGTATCATACCTGCAATTTCTTGTGAATAAATTCGGTTGTCGCTCAGAGGAAGTTTCTTCATTACGAAAACGTTTTTTCTCTGCACCCATGCTTGGAGGTTGGCGGGCAGTGAATTCTCCAGCTTCCGCTTGTAGGCTTTGCCGACGATTTCAAAACCACACTTCAGAGCTTTATCGGCTATCTCTCCGAAAAGGTCTTGATGAAAATCCACGTCGTTCCGAAAATTGTCCATCACTTTTCGGGTAGGGCAGAATAGCCCCATACCGTAGGCAAAATGTTCGAAGCTGAGTTCGGCAAAATATCCCGGAAAGTTGCTCCAATGTGTATGTGCTCGCTGAAAATTGAGCCACAATGTCGTGTGGTATGGTTCTTTGTTGCGGCTGAAACGCCGGTCGCGATAGATGCGTGAAACCATTTTGTTGGGATTTTTTTCGAAATCGAAATCGATGTTGTACATGCCCGGAGTCAAGGTGGTTGCCAACAATTTCAACGGTTTGGATACTTCGTTGGTATATATGTGTTTGTGTTCTTCAAACCAATCCTTGTAGTTGTTTTCTTTCAGTTCTTTGAGAAAGTGTACAGTTTCTTTCGAAAATCCTGAAAAAATTTCTTTCTCGCTCATTTGGATGTTCTGTATTTTGGAATAATCGTCAAATGTAGTCATTTTTTGCTTACGAGAGACTCCTTCATCGACGATTTGCTCTTATCCCCGATTTTGTACATCCATACAGATCGTGCAGTTTATGTAAAGATTGTTAAACGTGGAAAACTTTTTTTGAGTTTCAGGTTTTCTTTTGTTTCTTTGCGTCGATTTTCAAATATACGGATGAATATTAAGGAAAAAATTGCTACTCAAGCGGGAGAATTGTTTTTGCGCAACGGAATCAAAAGTGTTTCCATGGACGAAATCGCTATCAAATTGGGGATGTCGAAACGTACTATATACGAGTATTTTACCGATAAAGAAGAGATAGTGGTTTATTTTCTGAAGTACATTGAAAATTGTCAATTAGAACAATTCGACTATCTTTTTAAAACAGAACCTACGGTTATCGACGCTTTTGTCAAATTGATAAAGGGTTATCGCGAATTGGATTTTTTCTACAATGTAAAATTCAAAGAAGATATTGAGCGTTTTTTCCCGAAAGCCAAACAGGTTTGGGAAGAGAAAAATGAGAAGAAAATTCAAATCACCAAGAATCTTTTGCAAGAAGGCATCAAACAGGGTGTTGTTCGTCCCGAATTGAATCTGGACGTAACGGCTTTTCTTTTACAGGAAACATCCGGCGCTTATTTGCACGCTTCGCGTAAACCGACGCTCCCATTTACTATTTGGGAACTGTTTTATACAATGCTCATCAACTTTGTTCGGGGTGTTGCCACGGAAAAAGGAATTAAAATAGTTGATGAGTTTATTCTTTCGGAACAATTAAATAACACAAAATGAATACAAAACAGTTATTCGTCTTTTTGTTGGCTTTGTCGGGTCTGTTTAGGGTATCTGTAGTCGAAGCGCAACAGGAAGCACTGTCCAAAACGTTGAAGCTCGATTTGCAGACCGCTCTCGAAATAGCACTCAACGAAAGCCCCAAAGTAAAGGTTGCGGACATGGAAGTAACCAAAAAAGAATATGCCAAAAAAGGAGCTTACGGCGCATTGTTTCCCCAGTTCGATCTTATCGGACAATACCAGCGAGCTATCAAACGGCAGACGGTTTATTTCGACGAAGGTTTTGGTATGGGTGGAACGATAGATCCTACTAAATATACTGCCGAAGAGTTGAAAATCATGGAAGTTGTGGGCAAAATGTTTGCCCCCGATCCCGATAAGGCGGGCGAAGGTATTCAGATGGGGCGTTTAAATGTTTACACTGCCGGCCTCAATGTAAGCATGCCTTTGGTAGTCCCTTCACTGTGGAAAAATATACAGATGAGCGAAGTGGACATCAAGTTGGCGATAGAGCAGGCTCGCGCTTCCCGCATCGATTTGAAAAATCAAGTGAAAAAAGCTTTTTACAGCCTGCTTTTAGCCCAAGACAGCTACAATGTTTTTAAAGAGACGTATCGCACGGACTCGCTCAATTTGGTAAATATTCGCAACCGATACAGTCAAGGAGTGGTGGCGGAATACGATGTAATAACTGCCGATGTGAGGTTAAAGAGTCTTATACCCAGCCTTTTGCAGGCAGAAAATATGATGAAAATCGCTGAACTTCAACTCAAAATGTTAATGGGACTCGACAGCGAAATTTCGGTCGATGTAACAGGGTCGCTCACCGATCACGAAGCTGCGATGTTCGATCGTGTTATTCCCGCCGATACGTCGCTTCTCGAAAATAGCGACATCAAACAGTTCGACTTGCAGATGGATTTGGCAAAGAAAGGATATGAAGCGCAGAAGCTCCAGTTTTCACCGACTCTCGTATCTTCATTCAACTACATGTATATGAGTCAGAACAATGATTTCAAGTTCGGGAATTATCGTTGGGATCCCTATTCCATGCTGGGCGTAACGCTCTCCGTACCGCTGTTTAGCGGCGGAAAGCGATATTACGGCATGAAACAATCCGAAATGCAACTCCGCCAATTGAAGCAGCAGCGTAAGGACGTTGTTCGCGGATTAAAACTGTCGATAAGAAACAGCCACGACCTGATGACCAAAAGCATGGAACAGGTGGTAGCTACCGAAACCGCTGTTGAACAGGCCCGGAAAGGGTATCAAATAACACAGAAACGATATGAAACCGGTATGGGAACCATTGTAGATGTCAATGCCGCCGCTTTGGCCGTTACCAATGCCGAACTTCAATACCGCAACGCCATTTATGACTATCTCGCCGCCAAAAGCGATTTGGAAAAATATCTCGGATACGATATTCCGTAACTCAATCTCAACAATAAATTACCAACCCAATAAAAAATATATGAAGAAAAACAACTTGTTCAGAATTGTTCCGTTCGTTGCGCTCTTGCTTGCATCGTGCGGCGGAGGCAACAAAGAGGCGCAAACCGAAAAACCGCTCCCCAAGGTGAGGGTAGAGGCGGTGAAATTAGCGCAGGTAGAGCAACTTTCTACTTTTACCGCCACCATTCAGGCAAACGCCGTTAATAACATCGCACCGGCTATGGGCGGGCGTATTCGCCGCATTCATGTGGATGTGGGAAGCAATGTGCGACAGGGAGAAACGTTGGTGGTAATGGATGCCGCTACTTTCTCCCAGCAGGAAACACAGGTGGC
>JBGYGP010000079.1:0-2602 GCA_041820645.1 Proteiniphilum sp.
GATTCGCCAAACACATATCTCCTTCTTTTTGAATGGGAATCAGATGGATGTGCGCATGCGGAACCTCCAATCCGATAATCATTACTCCCACCCTTCGACAGGGTACGGCCTTTTCGATGCCTTTCGCCACTTTTTTGGCAAAAAGCATCATTTCGGACAGCCAGTTGTCGTTTAAGTCGAAAATATAATCGGTTTCCTGTTTCGGAACCACCAACGTATGTCCTTTTGTCATGGGATTGATATCGAGAAACGCAAAAAAGCGCTCATCCTCCGCTACCTTGCAGGAAGGAATTTCACCGGCTATAATTTTACTGAAAATCGTTGCCATTTTAGGATGTTTTAAACGGTTAAACTTTTGAATACCGAATGTTTATTTCTTGTACGGGATGAGTTTCAGATGGAGATATCGAGTACCTCGAAGCTCAAGGTTCCCGACGGCACAACAATATCCACTTTATCGCCCACTTTTTTGCCTAAAAGGCCCTGTGCAATGGGTGTACTTACCGCAATCTTTCCACTTTTCAAATCGGCTTCGCTTTCGGATACGAGCGTATAAGTCATGTTTTTTTGAGTTTTCAGGTTGCGTATGGTAACCTTGTTCATAATCTTTATTTCATCGGTTCCGATTGTACTTTCATCGATAATGCGCGCCGAAGAAATAAGTCCTTTCAGTTGTGAAATCTTAGCTTCGAGCATTCCCTGCGCTTCTTTGGCGGCATCGTACTCTGCGTTTTCAGACAGGTCGCCTTTATCGCGGGCTTCGGCTATTTGTCGAGAAATCTCAGGTCTTTCAACCGACTCCAGATGAGCCAATTCCTCTTTCAGCTTTTTCAGACCATCCTCGGTCATGTAGGTTACTGCCATAATTTTAGTCTCCTTATTTATTTTTTGTTTTGTTTTTATGACACTAAAGAAAACAGAAAAAGAATTCTGGCCGCACGATGAGGCCAGAACTCCCTTTCTTCAATCTTTCATGCATTTACTTGTTGCAAAGATAACAATTTTTTCCGTTTCGATGAAAAAAACGAATTTATTTTTTATATGCGGTTTCGTTTTTGAAATGTCAAACGCGGAAACGTTCATTATGCAAATTCAAGTGTAGAGAGCTTCGATACGGGCATTTTCAAAGCATTTGCTTTGTTGTCCATATCATGTAATCTTTCAAGGGTTCTGTGTTGTCGATGTATCCTGGATCGGTACAAAAAAAATCATTGCGAACAGGTTTCGAGCAGAGCGCTGCTGGTTTCTTTCGTACGGGGAGAGTGGAAAATTCTTCCCGAGCTGTTCGGAGCGGCGGAAATGGTGGTGCGCTTCAAACGATTTGCGAGAGAGCATGTTTCCTCCTCAGAAAGTTTCTCAACGAGCCTGTAAAGGGATTTCACACCTTTTCCCGCATTTTGCCGAGGACTGGATTTCTCGAAAGGGGAGGCAGAGAATCTCTTTTATGTCTTGCCGGCAAGTAAAGAGTTACCGTTTCAACAAATTCAGCAAATATTGTCCATAAGGATTTTTCAGCATGGGTTGAGCGATTTGTCGAAGTTTGTCATCCGATATCCATCCGTTGCGCCACGCAATTTCTTCGAGACATGAGATTTTAAGTCCCTGTCGTTTTTCCAATACTTCGATAAAAGTAGATGCCTCGGAGAGTGAATCATGAGTTCCGGTATCCAACCAAGCGAAACCACGCCCAAACAGTTGTACTTTAAGCTCCTTATTTTTTAGGAAATTCTGATTTACGGTTGTAATTTCCAACTCTCCCCGCGCCGACGGTTTGATGTTTTTCGCAATATGCACCACTTTGTTCGGATAAAAGTAAAGTCCTACCACAGCATAGTTCGATTTCGGAACTTTCGGTTTTTCTTCAATACTCAACACGTTGCCCTCTTTATCGAATTCAGCCACTCCGTAGCGTTCGGGATCGTTCACATAATATCCGAAAACGGTTGCTGTCGAGTTTTTCTCGGCGTCTTCCACTGCCTGCTTCAGCATTGCTGAGAATCCGTGTCCGTAAAAGATATTATCTCCCAGCACCAAACAGGTGCAGTCTTTATCGATAAACTTTTCGCCGATAATAAAAGCCTGTGCCAAGCCATCGGGACTGGGTTGTTCGGCATATTCAAAGCGAACACCGTAGTCGGAACCGTCTCCCAATAGTTTTCCGAAGGCAGGGAGGTCCTGCGGCGTAGAAATAATCAGAATCTCTTTGATTCCGGCAAGCATCAAGGCCGAGATGGGGTAATAAACCATGGGTTTGTCGTAGATGGGTATCAACTGTTTGGATATCCCTTTTGTGATGGGATAGAGGCGTGTCCCCGAGCCTCCGGCAAGTACGATTCCTTTCATAGTAAATTATAGTAAATTGCTGTAATAAGTTATTTTTGCAAAAGTAGCAATTATTTTTCATTTCCGACAGGATTGCCCAGATAAAGATACGGTAGCGGATTTTCCGGGATGACGGCGAATAGGCGGTGTTCGATCAAAGATAACGCTTTCGCGAACAAAGAGAACAGGAATCCGGCGGGATATTGCCTTGGAAAAGAAAAAAAGCGTGGCGGCCGGTGTTAAAAAGCGGGAGAATAATTGTCCTATTTGCCGGATTGTA
>JBGYGP010000080.1:0-4703 GCA_041820645.1 Proteiniphilum sp.
CCGTTTGTCGGAAGAGGAGCGTTCTCGCTTCGCCTCCAAAGCAAAACAATATGTAACAGACCATTATACCTGGGGAGAGGTGCTCACCAAGTTCGACAAGGCGATTGATTTCATCACGCAGCCGACCCTTTAACCCATCTGGTCGTACATTTCGTTCTGTGCAATCTGTCGTTTCATCTGTTTATGATGCAAAAGGCAATAATCGGAATGTTCCGACGGAAGTTCGGTCAATAGGTTGTAGCCGTACAACACTTCGTGTACTCTGTTTTTCCAACGAATTTGTCCGTTGAGACGAAATATCCGTTCCTGATAATCGGGATAGTTGATATATCCCCTCTCGTCGCTCTTCCAGTTCCATTTTTGTATGTATTCGTCCGTGATTCCCTCCACCGTATTGATTCGGGGCACTGCAAAACAGTCCGATTTGTAGTGTTTCGCCAGAATTTTCCTGATGTTCCGCAGTAAACGTTCTTGTGGTATTTCGTCGGCATCTATCTGGAAGAGAAAATCTTTCCTCGCTCTTTCTATCAACCGGTTTTTGAATGCGGCAAAGTCACCGTCCAGCCGCGATTCTATTACCGCAACCCTGTTGTATTTTTTCAGCACGGCACTTACCGCTTCGTCTCTCTCGGTTACGTCCTGCAAGACGATGATTTCGTCGCTTGAGGGCACAAACGGCAGCATCGTCTCCAGCAATGTCTCCAACTCGCGGGCTTCGTTGCAAACGGTGATGCCGTATGAAATGGATGGTCTGCGGCGGTTGAGCTTATAGAATAGTTTTTTTATCATAACGCTTTTTTTATCATGTTTTTTTCCAAACGTTCGGGATTGTACAGAATGATTTCAGGCTTGTAAGGTCTGAATATCCTGTCAAACAGCCGTTTCAGCAGCGGGTCTTTCATCCTTTTTTCGGCCGCTCGCCGGCCGATGATAGCGGAGAGGTTGTTTAGCATCTCTTCCGTTTTCCGGCTCACCTTATGTATCACCACCATCACGTCGTGGTTGCCCATCTCGGCGGTTTTCTTTATCTTTTCCTTTAGCACGACGGTGGTATCGGCCTGCTCCTGCCCGATATAATCGCCTGCGGAGGGAATATCGGTATAAAGGGTCGAAGCAAAAGGCTCCACTCTCCGTATTGCCTGCAAATCACCCTTTTTCAACACCATGCCGATATCGTATGTAGCCTTTTCGGTCGAGTAATTTGGAAACTTCCACTTCCTTACGAAGTTTCGCAACGATTTTGCTTCGATGGCTTTCGTAATTCCGGCATACTCCTCCGAAAAACGCGACGTTTTACTCACGAAGTGATAGGCAATAGCGTCTTTCATCAGGTAGCTCTTCAACCCCGATAGCCGGAGGCGGAGAATCAAATCGTCGTCTTCGCAGAACATCGGAGCGAAAAGAGGGTCTAACCCGCCTATGTGTAAAAGAATCTCCCTTTCTATGCAAAGAAAAAACGAGGTGTGCTCCGTTTCCGCAACTTCATGCTTCTCTTCCATCCGTTTGGCTTCGAAATCGAGAAAATCGGTCAGCTTAAAGTCATGCAGGTCGAACCCGAAATCGGCCGTCGTCTTCCAATCCCTCCGGTCGTCGCCGAATACGGGCGGTTCCACAACCGAATAATAAAAAAAACACCCTTTTCTGTCGGCAATGCTCTTTTGTGCATTTCGCAGAAACGATTTTCCCAAAACCATATCGTTGTGTAGAAAAGCCACATAAGGTTTTGTGGCAAGTTGTATGGCTTTGTTGTAGGTATCGGAGAAGGTTTTACTCTCTTCCGAAAAAAAACACTTCGTCTTGTCGTCTTTCAACTCTTCGAGCCATCGGTGTGTACCGTCGCTGCTGCCGTAACTCACAAAAACGATTTCGTTTTCGGGATAGATGCGGCGCGTATGCTCGTAGAAAAACTTCGTGTAATCCAGATTGTTTTTTAATCCTACCAGAAAGGACAGTTCCGTCATTGTTTCCGTCATGTTTTTGGATGCTGGGCATGTCGATGCCGATAAATGTTGTAAAGTTATAATATTATTTTGTTCCTTCTAAATGTTTGGCTCTATCTTTTTTAAATCGATGGCTCCCTTTTTTTAAAAAAAACGAAAAACAAAACGTTGGCGAATCGGATTCCCCCCTCTCTTCTGCTCGGATCCCGTTTCAAATTTGTTTCAAAGCATAGAGACGATACAAAATGCATCGTCTCTACCGAATATAGCACATCGCGGATTGCTCCGCGCAACCGATTCCTTATTCTATTGCCGCCTGAGCTGCCGCCAAACGGGCGATGGGTACCCGGAAGGGCGAGCAGGAGACATAATTGATGCCCGCGCTGTGGCAAAATTTCACCGAAGAGGGTTCGCCGCCGTGTTCGCCGCAAATGCCGCATTTGAGTTCGGGTCTTACGCTGCGTCCGTTCTGCACGGCCATGTTTATGAGTTGTCCCACTCCTTTCCGATCGAGTACAGCAAACGGATCTTGCTTCAAAATGCCCTTGTCGATATACAACGGGAGAAATTTGGCAACGTCGTCGCGGCTGTAGCCGAAGGTCATCTGTGTAAGGTCGTTTGTCCCGAACGAGAAGAACTCAGCCGAAGAGGCGATGCGGTCGGCTGTGAGGGCTGCACGCGGAATTTCAATCATGGTGCCGATTTTGTATTCGATGTAATCCTGAAATTCGCCGAACACTTTTTGGACGGTGTCTTCGATGACCTGTTTCTGCGCATTGAACTCGTGCAAAATACCGGTCAGGGGAACCATGATTTCGGGAATGGCCATGATACCCTCCTTCTTGAGTTCGAGAGCGGCTTCCATGATAGCGCGAGTTTGCATTTCGGTAATTTCGGGATAGAGGTTGCCCAGACGTGCGCCTCTCAATCCGAGCATCGGATTGGTTTCCATCAGGCTCTCTACCCGTTCGTGAATGTCTTTGTACGAGATTTCCATTACTTTGGCCATCTCCATTTGTCCTTTTTCATCGTGAGGGACAAATTCGTGCAACGGCGGGTCGAGCAGGCGCACGGTTACCGGATAGCCGTCCATCGCGGCGAAGATTTCCTTGAAGTCTTTCTTTTGCAGCGGCAGGAGTTTATCCAACGCTTTGCGGCGGCCTTCCTCGTCTTTGGCGAGAATCATCTGGCGCATCGGGATGATCTTGTCTTCTTCGAAAAACATGTGTTCCGTGCGGCAAAGCCCGATACCGGTAGCGCCGAAGTGGCGCGCCACTTTGGCATCGCGGGGCGTGTCGGCATTGGTTCTCACGTTCATGCGGGTATATTTGTCGGCTATTTTCATCAATTCTGCAAAATCCGAACCGAGTTCGGCATCTTGCGTCTCTACTTTCCCTTTATATACGTTTCCGGTAGTTCCGTCCAGAGAGATCCAGTCGCCTTCTTTAAGCGTTTCTCCTTTGATGGTAAGCGTTTTTTCTTTGTAATTGATAACGATACCGTTGGCTGCGGATACGCAGCATTTCCCCATGCCGCGGGCTACTACGGCGGCGTGCGAAGTCATCCCTCCACGTGCGGTGAGGATGCCTTGTGCGGTGGCCATTCCCCTCAAATCTTCAGGCGAAGTCTCGATGCGGCAAAGGATTACCTTCTCGCCCCGAGCCGCCCACTCTTCGGCGTCGTCGGCATGAAATACCACCTGTCCCGATGCAGCTCCCGGAGAAGCTGGTAAACCGTGTGTAACGGGTTTGACGGTAGCCAACGCTTTTTTGTCGAAAACGGGATGAAGGAGCTCGTCTAATTTTTCGGGGTCGCAACGCAACAAGGCTGTCTTTTCGTCGATATACCCTTGGCGAAGCATATCCATCGCGATCTTCACCATAGCAGCTCCGGTACGTTTCCCGTTTCGGGTTTGCAAGAGCCACAGCTTACCGTCTTGGATGGTAAATTCGAGGTCTTGCATGTCTTTGAAGTAATCTTCGAGTTTCTGCTGCGTTTCGATGAGGTCTTTGGCGCATTCGGGCATTGCTTCTTCGAGAGAGGGGAAGTTCCGGCGACGTTCCTCTTCCGAAATACCCTGCATTTTCGCCCAACGGCGCGAACCTTCGGTGGTAATTTGCTGGGGGGTGCGTACTCCAGCCACCACGTCTTCGCCTTGCGCGTCAATCAGATACTCTCCGTTGAAGATATCTTCTCCGGTGGCGGCGTCGCGGGTGAAAGCGACTCCGGTGCCGGATGTTTTTCCCATGTTTCCGTAAACCATAGCTTGCACGTTTACGGCGGTTCCCCATTTTTGGGGAATGTTGTTCATTTTTCTGTATAGAATGGCGCGCTCGTTCATCCAACTGTCGAATACGGCGCAAACAGCGCCCCAAAGTTGTTCCCATGCACTCTCGGGGAAGTCGTTTCCGGTATTTTTTTTCACGGCTTGCTTGAAGCGTTTTACCAGATTTTTCAAATCGTCCACGGTAAGGTCGGTATCGAGTTCAACGCCTTTTTCGTGTTTTACCTCTTCCATGATTTCTTCGAAGGGGTCGATGTCTTCTTTGCTTTCGGGTTTCATTCCGAGCACCACATCGCCGTACATCTGTACGAATCTGCGGTAAGAATCCCACGCGAAGCGTTCGTTACCTGTTTTTTTCGCGATGCCTTCGACCGCGTCATCGTTTAGCCCTAAGTTCAATACGGTGTCCATCATGCCGGGCATCGATACGCGCGCTCCGGAGCGCACCGAAACCAGACAGGGGTTTTCTTTGTCTCCGA
>JBGYGP010000081.1:0-18130 GCA_041820645.1 Proteiniphilum sp.
AAAAAGAGAGAAACAACGACTCCGGTATGTAAACCGACGAGCCGTGCCTGTCGATGGTTTCGCAAACCTCGCAAATCTGAGTTTCGGTTCTCACAGACTTGTCAGGGGTCATCTTTCCGAATAAAGCAATCCTCATATCTCTAAAAATTACAAAAGAAAAAGAATCACATCTCGATGTAATAAAGCAATTCATCGAGGCGAGCTTTGTGCAAATCGGTCATTTCGCCTTCTCGCATTTTGTAATAAACGATTTTGTAGCTGAACCTTTCGAAACTCATCAAAACAGGTGTTACGTCTGATACGTCGAGCTTTATCGATAGCAACAACGTATTGCCGTCGGCAATGGGCAAGACGAAAAGGCTCATTACGCGCGCGTTGTTGTTTTCAACGAGGCGCGCAATATCGGTCAATGAATAATCGGCAAAAGGCAGTTCGATAATCACCATCGAATTTTCGGTCGGGCTTAAATTCAGAAACAGTTTTTCGTCGAAAGCCAACGAGCGGTTCTTTATTTGATTTTTAATAAAATCTTCCATGATTTTTTGGGCAAAGCCGTGAATTCATATTAATTTTGTATGCGATTACAAAGATGAGAATTTTTTAGTGATAAAAAACGACTATCGCCTTTTTTTATCGCTTATTCTTTGAAGAAAGAATCCAATGCATCGTTTGTAAGAAAGAAAACAGTTATTTAATGACAAAACTGAGTGTAAATATCAATAAAGTTGCCACAATACGGAATGCAAGGGGAGGCAATATACCGGATGTTGTGAAAGTGGCGATTGATTGTCAGCTTTTCGGTGCGGAAGGGATTACGGTGCATCCGCGTCCCGACGAGAGGCATATCCGCTATTCCGATGTATTCGCTTTGCGCCCGAAAGTAACCACCGAATTCAATATCGAGGGGAATCCTACTCCCGAATTTATCGCCCTGATAAAGCAGGTTAAGCCTACGCAAGTAACTTTGGTGCCCGACGCACACGATGCCATTACTTCCAATGCGGGTTGGAATACCGTTGAAAACGAGCGGTTTCTAACGGATGTCATCTCCGAATTTCAATCGTTGGGCATACGAACCTCCATTTTTGTGGATACCGACCTCGACATGATACAATATGCCTCAAAAATAGGCACAGACCGAATCGAACTCTACACCGGCCCTTATGCCGAAGCATTTTCGGCAGACCAGAAAGAGAAAACCGTTGCTCCATACGTAGAAGCAGCAACTCTTGCCAAAAGTCTTGGTTTGGGCGTAAATGCCGGCCATGATTTGAACTTGGACAACCTCGGTTTTCTTCACGCGCATATCCCTTGGCTCAAAGAGGTTTCAATCGGGCACTCCCTCATCAGCGATGCACTCTATTGGGGCTTGGAAAAAACGATAAAAGCATATAAAAATTGTTTAAAACCCGCTGAGAAAAAGGATGAATAACGGATAATTCATATCTTTACAAATCGAAAATCAGACATATTTCTTAAAAACAGAAACAATAAATGAACTTACTACAAATACCTTCGGTTTACGACACAGCACAACAAGTTCAACAACAGGCGGTTGCTTCTATGCAATCTTCCGAAACGACCATCTCGGCGTGGGACCTTGCCTCCAAAGGAGGTTGGTTGATGATTGTCCTGCTCGTCCTGCTGTTGCTTTCTATTTACGTCCTCATCGAAAGGGCATTGGTGATATACAAGGCGGGAAAAGAAGACAACTCGTTTATGAACCGCATCAAAGACTATATTTTGGACGGCAAGATTGAAGCCGCCGTTTCGCTTTGTCACAACACAGATACTCCTACGGCACGCATGGTGGAAAAAGGTATTTCCCGCTTGGGACGTCCTACTGCCGATGTAATGTCGGCAATTGAAAATCAGGGGAATATAGAGATATCGAAACTCGAAAAAGGAGTTCCCCTCCTGGCTACGACCGCTTCGGGAGCTCCTATGATTGGTTTTCTCGGTACGGTTACCGGAATGGTAAAAGCTTTTATGAGTATGGCGAGCGCCGGGGCAAACGTTGATGTGAACATCCTTTCCACAGGTATTTACGAAGCTTTGGTTACGACCGTAGGCGGTCTTATTGTGGGCATTATCGCCTTGTTTGCCTACAACTTCCTTACAACCAGAATCAAAGGAATTGTAAACAAACTCGAAATGCGCATTATGGAATTTATGGATATACTCAATGAACCGGTTGCGTAAGAGACTGTTTCTCTCTCATTTTTAACTTAAATAAAAGAGATAAAATGGCACTCAAACAAAGGTTTAATGTGGAAGCAAACTTCAGCATGTCGTCGATGACGGATGTGGTTTTTTTGCTGCTCATATTTTTCATGATTACATCCACCATCGTCGTCCCCAATTCCATCAAGGTGTTGTTGCCGAAATCGCAACAACAGGCCGAAGCCAAACCCATAACAAGGGTAACTATCGATAAATCGTTGAATTACTATGTCGCCAACGGTAACGAAACTGAGCGGCAAGTTGCTTTCGACGAGATTACCCCTTTTCTGCAATCGGTTTACTCGGCTCAACCCGATATTTTTGTGGCTTTATACGCCGACGAAGAAGTTCCTTACCGCGAAATTGTAAAAATATTGGATATCGCCAATCAAAACCAATTCAAGATGGTATTGATGACGCGCCCAAATTGATTTTCATGCAATGATGACACGAGAAGAAATTAGCGGAGTAATCGGAACAGCCATTTCTTTGGCGCTGCTCCTGCTTATTCTGTTTTTTTCCTATTTTACATTGGCTGCTCCACCCGAAGAGTTGGAAGGAATCCCCGTGATGTTCGGATATACGGACGAGGCTTCGGGTAATACCGAATCGCCGATGAACGAGGTGGAACCCATTCCCTTGCAACAACCTTCTCCGCCGGATCGTGCCCGCAATCAACCCCTGATAACTCAAACTACCGAGCCGACCATCGATGTCGCCGCTCAACGTGAAGCAGAAAGGCGTCAGGCGCAACGGGAGGAACAACGCCGCGCACAAGAAGAAGCCGCACGCAAACAACGGGAAGAAGAGGCCAGAAGACGGGAGATAAACCGACAAATGAGCGGACTGTTCGGTGAAAATACCGGAAGCCGAGGACAAACACAAGGCGCCGCAACACAAGGAGTATCCACCGGAAATGACACACAGGGCGCAGCCTCCGGCATGGGCGGAATCGGCTCTTTTGATTTGGGCGGACGCAGTCTGGGGCGGGGAGGATTGGCGCAGCCAAACTATTCGGTAAACGATTACGGTACTGTGGTAGTAAATATCACGGTGGATCCTCAGGGCAATGTCATCCAGGCCGAAATAGGACGCGGAACCAATACGCCCAGCGCCACACTTCGCAACGAAGCCCTTCGCGCGGCAAGACGCACGAAATTCAACGCCATTAATTCCGCCAACAACCAGAACGGTACAATCACATATAAATTTAATCTCAATTAGAAAAACGATGAAACAGGTTGCAATTTTTTTAGCAGACGGATTTGAAGAAATTGAAGCATTGGGCACAATTGACATCCTCCGCAGAGCCGAAATTCGGGTCGTTTCGGTTTCCATCACCGACAGTAAAACCGTTACCGGCGCCCACCGCGTGTCGGTATTGGCCGACAAAACGTTTTCGGAAGTTGATTTTTCGGAAATCGATGCCTTGATACTCCCCGGTGGCATGCCCGGTACGAAAAATCTCAATGAACACGCAGGGATAAGAAAAGTGCTCGTAGAATTTGCCGCTCAAAACAAAGATGTGGCCGCCATTTGTGCGGCGCCGATGGTTTTGGCAAACGCCGGACTTTTAGAAAATAAAAAAGCTACCTGTTACCCCGGATTTGAAAAAGAGCTGAAAAATGCCGTACACACCGGAGAAAAGGTAACGGTGGACGGCAAAATCATCACCGGAAAAGGTCCCGGAGCCGTATTCGACTTTGCGTTGCAATTGGTAGAGGTTTATCGAGGCAAAAGCGTGCGCGACGAAGTGGCAAAAGGCTTGTTGCTCTGAGCCGATTTTTCAAATTGTTATCGCGATAGCTGTCAAGATACCTTAGTAAGAAACGGATTACTTTCTATCCGGACTATATTAGCTTATTTTTAATGCAATAATACCCTTTTTTGCATCAAACTCACACGAATCAATCACCCTCAATCCTCATAGAACGCATCCTTTTATCCAATTTGGCTGTGGTCAATGTAATAACATTAATCAAAACAGGAATTTATAAAATATTTATCTTAATTTATTATTGCCATCGGCATATGTATGTTTGCAAAACCAATCAATTCCCGATAAATTTTTTATGGCTGCAAACATATTTGTCAAATCTTTTTCAGTGGCATAAGTACTACCTTGAATCCAATAAAATCCATTTTTTTTCAAAACTTCTTTTATCTCATTATAAGCATTGTTATATGGTTCTCCGTAATACTTCTTTAAATCTGAAACAACCATATCAAAACTTATTGCATACTTAGACTTTCTGAATTTTCTTGTTTAAACAAATATTCTTTATCGAAGAAAATAACACCATCATCAGTTTTTGCAGTAATGACCACTCCAACGAAAGGATTTTTTTCGACATCTAAAACTGTGCCTGCAAGCCAATCAGAATAACCTGTTACTTGCGGACTGATTAAAACTCTATCTCCTTTTTTCATAATCCTGATTTTTTGTTATAACAAATATAGTACAAAATAGATAAACTTACGTATCGAAAGGTAAGTAATTTTACTACTGTTTTTTCTTTTGTTTCCATACTCAAAATAATTTAATCAATTAATTAATAATTTTTTGGAAGTGTCCATATGAGTTACACCTGCAATAAATGTTTTTCGGCAGCATAGAACTAACTTTACCCGGACAGTCTTATAACAGTACGGTACGGTAATGAGCCAGGGATTGACGGATATTGTTTCCACAGATACTATCTAAGTGGAGACGAAGTTTATTATGACACGTATTTCTTTTATGAAAACGGAATTATTCTGTACAAAGGCTCAGTAAACGAAACTGAAATAAATAGGGTGGAAAATAATTATAAAAGGAATGAGTGGTTAAACGTTGCGAGAAAAGCATAAACACATGTGGGGCATTTAATATCAATGGAAATAAAATACTGTTTGAAAGGAGGTATTCCAATTCTCCGACTTTGTCAATAGTTTGTATAAGATAAGGGAAGATTCTGAATGACACCACTTTTCATATCACGGTCTCTTACTGTTCCTATGGCTCGGAAAGAAGAGAGGAAGATGAAGTGTATGATTTTAAGAAATTCGGCCACAAACCTAACAGTACGAATAGCTTTATCAAATAAATAGATAGAATTATCCTGCCTCAATAATATGCTCCTCTTCCTATCGACTCCAATGAGAGGGTAAGATCTTATTATTGGAATCCCTTTGGGTTTGTTCACTCTCTGTCTGTTTTGTTCGATCGCTAAACGCATCGCTTGTTCGTTTGAGCAATCCAATAATTGGTTTCCGACCACTACTTAGTCGGATAGGCAGTGAAAGAGACAGAATCAATAACTTTTTTTGTCAATTATAGTTGCAATCGCTCTAATTGATAATTATTAACTACAATAGAAGCAACATTTTTCATATTTATTCATCTTAATATATACAACAGGTTCATAAAATAAAAAAGATATTTGGATTGTAAAAACTTTAGTTGGCTGATTTACTAACATTAAAAAGAATATACCTATGTACAAGAAATTATTTATTTTATTATTTTGTTTTGCATCATTTTTTGGATGTGAAAATAAAAAAAATGCTATTTTGGAGGTAGAACTTATAGTTTCCTCAGAATTATTAATCGCTATAGACCCTGTTTCAATGATTGAAATGCCGTATCTTCAAGTAAAAGAGGTAGGGGCTAAGTCCGATTACTGGTTAAATATACACGGGATTAAAGGATTTCAATATGAGTCTGGTTACGAGTACCTATTAAAAGTGTATAAAACGTTTCCGGATGAACGATTGCAAGATATTCCAAATGTAGAATACACATTAATAAAGATTATTTCCAAAACTAAAAAGTAAGATAGATTATAAAAAAATATCATTTACATTTTCTAATAATCGCAACAATATTATTAATCAGTTGTGATAGAACAGTTGAAATATCGGATGCAAACTCACAAAATAAACAACAGTATTTATATGATGAGTTAACGGATGAGATTGCTTTTCCCTCACAAGGCCAATTTATGGAGACCGGCGATGGATATATTTTACGTAAAATACACGAAAATTGCTTTGTCTATGGTTTAGATATGCTTTTCTCAAAAGAGCAAATTGATGACTTAAATGACATAATTAATTTCACGCCCCAAAACCAAGCTCAAACGAGAGGTACAATTGTAACTCGAGCAAAATATAATTGGCCGAATAGGACAATTCCTTATACCTTCAATTCTAATATTACCGAAGCGCATAAAATCATGATTAAGCAAGCAATGGATGTTTGGCAAACTCAAACACAAATTAAGCTCGTTCCTCGTGCCAAACAAAAAGATTACGTGGAATTTATTTCGGGTGTTGAGGGTAGAGGAAATTTTTTGCGGATTTTTCATAAAACCTTTTCAAAAATTTTTTTTTGAAAAATTTCTTCATAGTTTTGCACTTAAAATAGATCGAATAGAACGCAAAACCATTGTCTTTTTTAAGCGTTGAGAATACTTCGCTACTACCATTTTTATCTTGAAACGAATAACGGTTTGCAATTTAAAAAATCAATCAAAACAAATCGGATTACAATATGAAGAAAAACGTTGAAACGGGAGCAAAAGCGCAGGCGAGGTTGCATAACCTTTTCAGTCGTGTTGTCTGTGCGGCAATTGCAATGGCGATCTTGTCGGGCTGCAGCAAAGCGGAAGAAAACAGTATTGCTGCCGGAAAAGAGGATAAGACGCCGGAGAAGACAAATCCTCCGGAAACAGCGCAATCGAATGCCGTTTTGGCAGAGGGGGGTACCTTTGTTATGGGAGGCGTTTCGGGAGGCGAGGGCGATGAGCGTCCCGCACACGAGGTAACTCTGAGCAGCTTCAAGATTACCAAATATGAAATTACGAACGCCGAATATGCTGAATTTTTAACCGCCATGAAAGAAAACAAATCGGAAAACGGAGCAAAATGGTATCAAGGAAAAGATATCGAACAACAGGATACCGTTTTCAAAGCGAAAAGCGGCAAAGAGAATTATCCTGTCGTTTACGTAACCTGGTACGGAGCAAAAGCTTTTGCCGAATGGGCCGGCGGGAGGCTTCCCACCGAAGCCGAATGGGAATACGCCGCACGCGGAGGCCGGAAAAGCAAAGGATATGTTTATTCGGGGAGCAACAAGCTCGACGAAACGGCCTGGTATGCCGTTAATTCAAACAAACTGCACCCTGTGGGAGGGAAAAACCCGAACGAATTGGGCATTTACGATATGAGCGGAAACGCTTGGGAATGGACTGCCGACTGGTATGGCAGCTACACGAAAGAGAGCAAAACCAATCCGACGGGAGCCGCTTCGGGAAGCCTCCGTGTACGCCGCGGAGCGAGCGGATTTTGTCCCGCAACAGCCTGCCGCAGCATAAACCGCAGCAACTATGCCCCCAATGGAGTGCGCCATAATATGGGCTTTCGGGTTGTTTTTGCAGCACAATAAATTTGATGTAATGTTCGGGAAATAATTTATCGAACCTGCTTATCGACAATTGTTAACCGTTGCCAGAAGATAAAATGCTTCGCCGATAGCGCCCCCGGCCGTCGCGATAGCTCTCGGAAGCCTCCCCCCCTGAAAGAAGAGAGGGCGGCAAAACGCTCGATGAGGCCCCGTTTCGATACAGCGAAGCGGACGGCTCCTCACGGAGGCATCTCTCTTCACTCGTTACTTTTCGTTTCCCTTGTTTCGGCTCCCGATTACGGGCTTCTTTTCCATGCAAAGCAAACAGCCAACGACTAAGAGCCAAAAGCAAGGATGTTTTCTTAATCATGACATCCACTTTATTAACCGGAGTATGCAGTTTGTTAATGATAGTATGCAGTTTCTTGATGATAGTATGCGGTTTGTTAATGATAGTATGCGGTTTGTTAATGGTGGTATGCGGTTTCTTAATGATAGTATGCAGTTTGTTAATGGTGGTATGCGATTTCTTAATGATAGTATGCGATAATAAAATAGTACGATATATTTTTTATTCATATTATGCTGCATATTTTGATATGAGGAGCAATAAATGAAAAGTATGCTCTGTTTTATTCCTTTTTTGAAGTAAAAAATCAAAGGGAATAAGCCGTTTTTCAGTTGTCGGTTTGACGAGTTGGGATGAATTGTGTCGGTATCGGATTTGCACTTCGTGTTGCGCATGAGGAGATTGCACATTCGTATCGGTTTCTGTGCCGTTTTGTCAGAGAGCGGCACGTGCTCCGAACACCGGCGGCAGTTTGCAGACCGCAAAGGATAAAAAAACAATCGACACCGGTTTGAGCATGGAGGCTACCGGTGTCGATCGGAGGGGCGAGCACAAGAAATGTTTCGAAACCGCCCCTTTAGGATGGTGTGTTTTATGCGATTATCGAAATCCGCTCTTCGTTTCAGGGTAACGATAAGTCAGAAGCAATATCCGAGAGAAAGCGTCGCTGTCCACATCTGTGTCGAGACATTCAAAACGCCGCTGTCTGTAATATACCTCAGAGCGGCCATGTTATTCAGCACATGGCGAAAACCTATTCCGAGCGTAAAGTTTTTGTTGAATTCGACTCCCGTTTCGGCAGCCACTCCTGTAGTCCAGCGCCGTTGCAAATGGGCATTGCTGCTCGTATTATTGAAAACGCGTACGTTGGGTTCATACAAGCTCCACTTCAACGCCAGAGGCGCTTCTCCCGGCAAACTTATTTTTTGGGATATATCGGCTTTTGACGCATAGGAAACAAAACCGCCGCCCATCAGGTAGATTCGCGTACCGGACGATACTCCGAATTTTGTTTTCACATACAAGGGCAGTTGAAATGTGTACATATTCAAATATCCTTTCAGGGAAATACTTTCGGGAACATCGAACCATCTTTTGTACTGTTCGGCGTTTATGCCGGCTCCACTGTTGAAATAGGTCAATTCCGCATGCAATCCCAGATGCTTGCTCAACATGTATTCGCTCATAAATCCGACATGAAATCCCGGACGGGGCTTGTAACAGGCGAGCTCGATGCTGTTGATGTTCATATTGACGTTCGACAGGTTTGCTCCGCCTTTCACACCCCACCGAAACTGAGCGGCGGCCGTTGCCGCGCAGGAGATAAGGGCGAGTAATAAAACTGTTTTTGTCATATCTTCAGTCAATTACCAGGTTCTGAAACTCAAAAATGCCGTAAGCATAAGGTTCGAAACGCTTATCGTTTTTTCCGACTGAATGGATTGTCCCTGTATGTTGATTGCATCGATATAGCCGATTACGTACGATAGTTTTAAGCCGATTCCTGTTTTGTTGTTCATTTTATATTCTCCGGCAATTCCTGCATTGAAGCCGATGGTTGTTTTATCTCCGATGACTCTGACGCTGTTTATATTCATATCGGTGTTGAAAAAGAGAGGCCCTATGCCCACGTTGCTCAACAGGATAAATTTGTCCCATTCGCTGCGGCTGACAAACGAAGGGCCTATATAGATAAAGTGCTGCGTTTCCTTGTAGTTTACGGTTTGCGACTGCCCCGGCAAGGTTACGCCATTTCCCGAAGTATTGGAGGAACAATAGTTGGCGTTCAGTCCCAACCCCCATTTTTCTTTGAAAAAATATTGGGCATCGGCATCAATCGAAAAGCCATGCAGCAGTTTGTTGTTTATTCTGTTGAGTTCCGGATCGTTTGTTTTCTCTACTTTCCCGAGCCGTAAGGCATATCCGCCGCCGACAGCCATGCGAAAGCCTTTGTTTACGAGAGGATGCGAATGATAAGTTTGAGCTACTGCCGATGAGAAAAACGATACGCAAACAATTGCGATTGCAATAAAATAAAAACGTTTCATAATTTCTTGATTTTTAGGTGTTATTCTTTATTTCAATTTTTAAAAAAGTGTATTCGTATTCTATAAAATTATCGGAAACAAAAAAAACGCTGCAATAATGCCGTCATGCACAGCGAAACCGAAAAACAACTTCTCCTCTTAGCCGGCGGCTCCTTAGCCTTGCGCGAAAAAAAACCGACGATGCGAAGTTTGACAAATCATTTCTTTCAACATCACATCGTTTGTTTCTTGTTCATTTTTACCTGCTGCAATATCGAACGGGTATTTCCGAATGTTCTTGATTTACTCGCTGCCGTCCGGTCTCAATCGAACGAAAGGACTATTGTCGTTTTAAATTTTCCGCAATAATACTAATAAAGACTAAAACTGCAAAATATTTTCGAAAAAAAATCCGCGATTTTATTCCGGTTTCGGGCCTCCGTCCGGTTGCCGCCACGCAATGCCGGAATCCGTACGGTTCATATCCGAAAAAAACAAGGTGCAAGAAATTGGTTATTAAGAAAAAACCACTATCTTTGCAGCACTTTTTTGACAACATAATGTCTAACCTATTTAATTATTAATTTTTTAAAACAACAAATGACTGACAATTTAAAAACAGCAACTCCTGTTGAAAACTTCGACTGGGATGCTTACGCTAAAGGCGACACCTATAGCAAAGAGAGCAAAGAAAAGCTGATTGAAAGCTACGACAACACGTTGAACAAAATCAACGACAAAGAAGTCGTAATGGGAACAGTAACCTCCATGAACAAACGCGAAGTGGTTGTAAACATCGGATACAAATCCGAAGGAGTCGTTTCACTCAACGAATTCCGCTACAACCCCGATCTGAAAGTCGGCGACGAAGTAGAAGTCTATATCGAAAGCCAAGAAGACAAGAAAGGACAATTGATTCTTTCGCACAAAAAAGCGCGCGCTTCACGCTCTTGGGATCGTGTAAATGCCGCCCTCGAAAACAACGAAATTATCAAAGGTTACATCAAATGCCGTACAAAAGGCGGTATGATTGTTGACGTATTCGGCATCGAAGCTTTCCTGCCCGGTTCGCAAATCGATGTAAAACCTATCCGCGATTACGATATCTTCGTGGATAAAACAATGGAATTCAAAGTTGTAAAAATCAACCCCGAATTCAAAAACGTAGTCGTTTCTCACAAAGCACTTATCGAAGAAGAGCTGGAACAACAGAAAAAAGAAATTATCTCGAGACTCGAAAAAGGACAAGTACTCGAAGGCGTCATCAAAAACATCACCTCCTACGGAGTATTTGTGGACCTTGGCGGCGTGGACGGATTGATTCACATCACAGACCTCTCTTGGGGACGCATCCAACACCCCGAAGAAGTAGTGAAACTGGATGAAAAAATCAATGTGGTAATCCTCGATTTCGACAACGAAAAAAGACGTATCGCCCTCGGTTTGAAACAACTTACTCCGCACCCGTGGGATGCTCTTGACGAAAACCTCAAAGTTGGCGACAAAGTAAAAGGAAAAGTAGTCGTGATTGCCGATTACGGCGCATTCGTGGAAATTGCTCCGGGCGTTGAAGGTTTGATTCACGTATCGGAAATGAGCTGGACGCAACACCTCCACAGCGCCCAAGATTTCCTGACCGTAGGCGATGAAATAGAATCCGTAATTCTTACACTCGATCGCGAAGAACGTAAAATGTCTCTCGGTATCAAACAATTGAAACCCGATCCATGGGAAGATATAGAGCAAAAATATCCTGTGGGAAGTTCGCATCAAGCCACCGTACGCAACTTTACCAACTTTGGCGCATTTGTGGAAATTGAAGAAGGGGTAGAAGGATTGATTCACATCTCCGACCTCTCTTGGACAAAAAAAATCAAACATCCGAGCGAAATTACCGAAATCGGCGCAACGATCGACGTCCAAGTATTGGACATCGACAAAGAAAACCGTCGCTTAAGCTTAGGACACAAACAATTGGAAGAAAATCCGTGGGATGTTTTCGAAACCATCTTCAATGTAGGATCCATTCACGAAGGTACAGTGCTCGAATACGTTGACAAAGGCGCTATCATCTCCCTGCCTTACGGCGTAGAAGGATTTGCCACTCCCAAACATCTGGTAAAAGAGGATGGCGCGCAGGCGCAGGTTGAAGAAAAACTCGAATTCAAAGTAATCGAATTCAACAAAGATGCAAAACGCATCATCGTTTCGCACAGCCGCATTCACGAAGATGCTCAGGGAGGAACTTCTTCCGACGATTCCAAAAAAGGAAAACGCACGAAAAAGAACGAAGGGCAATCAGCCGCGCAAACCGTTGTTCCCGCAATGGAAAAAACAACGCTTGGAGACATCGAAGAGCTTGCCGCTTTGAAAGAAAAGCTGGACAACCAAAAAGCGGATTCTTTCAAAAAAAACGCTAAAGAAAAAGCAGCTGAACCTAAAGCAAAAGCAAAAACGAAAGCTAAAGCCGATGAGCCCGAAGAAGAAACCCAAACTGAAGAATAAATATACAGTTTCGACATCTTCAACAAAACGAAAAGAGCTGCTCAACTCCGAGCAGCTCTTTTTTTGGCGCTTAAATCCTTTCGCCTATTCTTCACCGAAGTTGGGATAAGAATAATTTGTCGCAGGAACAAAATTTTCTTTGATATTTTGAGGAGAAACCCACCGCAAAAGGTTGAGCAGCGAACCGGCCTTGTCGTTGGTTCCCGAAGCGCGCCCACCACCAAACGGTTGTTGATCGACAACAGCGCCGGTCGGTTTGTCGTTTACGTAAAAATTGCCTGCCGTGTGTGTCAAGCGCTGCGTGAGATATTCCACTTTGGCTCTGTCGGCCGAAAAGATTGCTCCCGTAAGGGCGTAATCGGTAGAGCTGTCGAGGATGTCGAGTGTTTCTTCCAATTTATCCGGTTCGTAAACAAAAATCGTCAAGACAGGCCCGAAGAGCTCCTCTTTCATCGTAATGTAATCGGGAGTTTTGGCCACGATAACGGTTGGTTCGATAAAGTATCCCGTGGATTTGTCGTAATTACCTCCGGCGATAACATCAGCATCTTTCGAAGCTTTCGCTTCATCGATAGTTCGCGCCAACTTATCGAAAGAGCTTTCGTCGATAACGGCGTTGATAAAATTTCTGAAATCTTCTACAACCCCCATTCTCATCGTTTTGAGGTCTTGAATAAGATAATTTTTTACTTCGTCCCAAATACTGGCAGGAATGAAAGCGCGGGAAGCAGCCGAACATTTCTGTCCCTGATATTCGAAAGCTCCTCTGGCAAGCGCCGTAGCAACTTGTTTGGCATCGGCAGTGCCGTCGGCAAAAACATAGTCTTTTCCGCCGGTTTCGCCCACAATACGCGGATAAGACTTGTATTTGTCGATATTGTTGGCGATGGTTTTCCACATACTGTTGAATACATCGGTGGAACCGGTAAAATGCAGCCCTGCAAATTCGCGGTGGTTGAAAATCACATCGGCGGCATCGGGGCCTGAGGCGTAAACCAGATTGATCACTCCATCGGGAAGTCCGGCCTCTTTGAGGATTTTCATGATGAGGCTGGCCGAATAAACTGCTGTTTTTGATGGTTTCCAAACAACTGTATTGCCCATCAGCGCGGGAGCGCCCGGCAAATTTCCGGCAATGGAGGTGAAATTAAACGGAGTGAGCGCGAAAATAAATCCTTCGAGCGGCCTCCAAACAAGTCTGTTCCAGATTTGCGGAGCCGAATTGGGTTGAATGGCATAAATCTCCATCATATTTTTCACATTGTAACGGAAAAAATCGGCCAATTCGGCTACGGAATCTATTTCGGACTGATATGCATTCTTAGATTGGGCTATCATTGTCACAGCGTTTACTTCGTAGCGGTAGGGGCCGGCAATAAGATCTGCGGCTTTCAGGAAGATGGCGGCGCGCGTTTCCCATCTCATGGCCTCCCATGCGGGTTTAGCGGCCAGAGCCGCATCGATGGCCATTTGCACATGTGTTTTATCTCCTTGGTGATAATGCCCCAACAGATGTCGATGATTGTGAGGTGGACGAATGTCGTACAATTTGTTGGTGCGCACTTCTTTGCCTCCGATAATCATGGGGATATCCAAGCCTCCTTTTTCAAGTTCGGCTAATTTTTGTTTGAGGGCAATTCTTTCGGCAGTTCCCGGAGCATAGCTCAAAACCGGTTCATTTTTGATTTCGGGTAATTTGAATATTCCTTTCGGCATAAATATAAAGTTTTTAGGTTAGTATTTCAATAACTGCAAATTTACAAAAAAGATTTACAGCTTGTAATTTAGAGACAAATTTAATCCAAAATAAACCATTTTTAACTTTCATGAATGCAACGTTTTGTAGTTATTTTCATCTATTGTATGTAACTTGCGACAATAATTTGCAGAAGTATGAAGAATTACAGTATATTTACATTCGCTATTGCTCTGTTTTTTAGTTTTTTGACTTTCTCTTGTGCCAATAAAGACTTTTTTGACAGGCCGGATTCTCTATCTTTGGAAATTCAATCTCCCTATGGAGAGTGGAAACTGACAGGGATTGGGGGGGACTCGTCGGATAAGGTGGTTGTGCTTTCGCCCGTGAGCGAAGAAACGTACCATCTGACGCTGAAAAACGATAGCACTTTTTCGGGAACATCCTCAGCCAATACAATCGGGGGCAAGTTGTTTATCGATAGCAAGCGCTACGTGATTAAGTTTGTTTCCCTTACCCCGACGACTACTGTTGCCGAAAAAGAAGACGGTTCGCGCTATCTGACCTATCTGCGCGAGGTATTCGAATACAGGGTTTCTACCGATGAGCTTCGCTTGTATTTCAATAAAAATACTAAAGAATTTCTCAAATACAAACGTGTGTCGAGTTTAAACGAGAATAATTTCTTTAGAAATCAGTAAATATTATTTCCTCTTCATACAAAAAGTAGAAAATAGTTTATAAATTTGTACCGAAAAATCTAAAAAAAACAACATTTTCTAAATAAATACTATGTCGGAAAACAAAGAAACATGCTCGATTGATTTTGAGAATTCTGAAGTTGCTTTCGCAGGAAAATCGGATGCGGAACTGAAACAAATCCACCTCCTCTTCAGGGCGATGAACAGCGCCGGTTTGGTAAAAGCCGGGAAAACCCTCACCAACTTGGCTTTTGCACTGCATCTGCCGATAGAAGGACTTATCCGAAAAACCATTTACAAGCATTTTGTCGGTGGAACTTCCATTGAAGGTTGTGCCGAGACTATCGAAAAGCTGTCTCAACGTCATGTGGGAACTATTCTCGACTATGCTTTGGAAGGCGAAGAGGACGACACGCTTTTTGATACGACGGCAGAAGAGGTAATTCGAACTATCCGGTATGCGCACGAAAATCCTCAAAACGTACCCTTTAGCGCATTTAAAATTACGGGGATAGGACGTTTCGATGTTTTGGCAAAAGTAAGTGGAAACGAACCTCTTTCGCAAAGCGAAACGGAAGAATATGCCCGCATCGTAAACCGGGTAGATGCCATATTCGGGAGCGGGTACGAATTGGGCGTTCCCGTCTTGATTGATGCCGAAGAGACTTGGATTCAACCCGTTATAGACGACTTGGTGTTCGAGATGATGCGCAAATACAACAAAGAAAAGGCCATCGTGCAAAACACTTATCAAATGTACCGCCACGATAGCCTCGAAAGACTTAAAAGACATCATGAACAGGCAAAATCCGAGGGATTGAAGTTCGGGCTTAAAATCGTTCGAGGAGCCTATATGGAAAAAGAGCGCGCTCGTGCGGCCGCCAAAGGGTATCCTTCTCCCATTCAGCCCGATAAAGTGTCCACCGATAGAGATTTCGATGATATTATTCGTTATTTTGTCGAAAATGTCGATTCCATCCATTTTATGGTAGCCACGCACAACGAAAAGAGTTCGGAATTGCTGGCCAAACTCATCGACGAAAACAAACTGCCTCGCAATCACCCGAACATCTATTTTTCGCAACTCTACGGCATGAGCGACAACATTACCTACAATTTGGCCGGTTTGGGACTGAATGTGGTAAAATACATCCCTTACGGAGAAGTAAAAACCATGATGCCCTATCTGCTTCGCAGAGCGCAAGAGAACTCGTCGGTAAAAGGACAATCGAGCCGCGAACTGAAACTGATAGAGAAAGAAGTTCGGCGAAGGAAAGCAAAATGACAAAACCGTTGGGTAGGTACGGACGGTTGAATTCTAATCGTATATCGTCTGATGGCTTTTTCCGGCATACATGATCCGACTCTTGTCGATAATGCTCTTGTGAAACAACAGACGTTGGAAAAATAACCGGAAAATACGTGCAATAGAACAAATGCAGAATCATTTGTTGAAACGATGTATCCGTAATACGGAACAAATTCATTAACTTTGCCTTCGGTTTCGGGTTCAGAACCGCATCGGGACTTGTCCGCAAACCGCAAAAACAAACAACCCCTTTTTACTCATCACGCTAAACAAAGAAAACATACAGATGAAAAAAACACCTTTCACAGACACGCACATCGCCTTGGGTGCGAAAATGCATGAATTTGCCGGATACAATATGCCAATCGAGTATTCGGGAATTATTGATGAACACATGACCGTTGTAAACTCCGTAGGCGTATTCGACGTGTCGCACATGGGCGAGTTTTGGATAAAAGGCCCCAAAGCGCTCGAATTTGTGCAAAAAGTAGGGACGAACGATGCCGCCACTCTTTCGGTAGGGAAAGCGCAATACTCCTGTTTTACGAACGACAACGGCGGAATCATCGACGATTACTTGCTCTATCGTTACGAAGACGAAAAATATTTGATGGTTGTGAATGCCGCCAATATCGAAAAGGATTGGCATTGGTGTCAAAAAAACAATACGATGGGAGCGGAGATTGAAAACGGCTCCGACCATACCGCACAACTTGCCGTGCAAGGCCCCAAAGCGCTCGCAACGCTTCAGAAACTCACCCGAATCGATTTATCGGCAATCCCTTATTACTCTTTCGTAACCGGAACCTTTGCGGGCGTTGACCATGTCATCATCTCCAATACGGGATACACCGGAGCGGGCGGATTTGAACTCTACTTCTATCCCGAATACGGAAAAAAGATATGGGATGCACTCTTTGACGCGGGAAAAGAGTTTGGAATTAAACCCATCGGATTGGGTGCACGCGACACGCTCCGCCTCGAAATGGGTTTCTGCCTCTACGGAAACGATTTGAACGATACCACCACGCCGCTGGAAGCCGGATTGGGTTGGATTACCAAATTTGCCGACGGAAAAAACTTCGTGGCCAGAGAAATTCTCGAAAAACAAAAAACCGAAGGACTTTCCCGCAAATTGGTAGGATTCAAACTGCAGGAAAAAGGCATCCCCCGCCACGGATACGACATCGTGAATGCCGCCGATGAACCGATCGGACAGGTTACTTCGGGCAGCATGTCTCCGTTCTTGAAAGAGGGCATAGGGCTTGGCTATGTAAAACCCGAATATTCAAAAACAGAAACCGAAATCTACGTGAAAATCCGCAATAAAAACCTCAAAGCTTCCGTTATCAAACCCCCTTTCAGAAAACAGGAGCAGAGTCGGTAAACGGAAGACAAACCGATGAACCGCAAGGACTGCCTCCTCTTTGAGACAGCCCCGGTGAAGCCATCCGCATCGAAACCGGCCGACACTCAACGACAAATACCTGCATCGGTAATACTCCCGGCACGGAAATACCGAGCAGGTTACCGGCCGTTAAAACCGTGCTGTCGGCTGTTATAACCGTGTTGTCGGGCGTTAGGAGCCTGCCGGCGGTCATTAAAACGATGCTGCCGGTCATAAAAACAACACTGTCGGCCGTTAAACCCATAATGTCGGCTGTTATAACCGTGCTGTCGGCTGTTATAACCGTGCTGTCGGGCGTTAGGAGCCTATCGGCGGTCATTAAAACGATGCTGCCGGTCATAAAAACAACACTGTCGGCCGTTAAAACCGTGCTGTCGGTCGTTAGAATCGTGTCGGCTGCCGTAGAAGGGGCACCTTGTACTATATTGTTTCACCTGTTTGATTTTTCAACCCGATTATTTGCTCCGTGCACCCTTTCAGCGCCCTGTCGGATAAAGGCGATTTGCAGAAAAAAACGTTTTCGGGA
>JBGYGP010000082.1:0-3782 GCA_041820645.1 Proteiniphilum sp.
ACACTTCCCCAAAGTTGGAAAACTCTTCCGCAAAGAGGGGGAATCTTTCCGCAAGATGGGAAAACTTTTCCCCAAAGAGAGGGAACACTTCCCCAAAGCTGGAAAACCTTTCCGCAAGGTAGGGGGACACTTCCCCAAAGTTGGAAAACTCTTCCGCAAGATAGGAGAGGACACTTCCTCTGGAAGTAGACGTATAGGAAACAGCCCATCAATCATAATGCTACGGCTGCTCCACGCCGTGAAATCAGTATTCGAAATCGATAACAATTATCTCCGAACGGCTACAAATGCGATATTGAGGGCCCCAGATGCCCAATCCCGACGAAACGACAAAGTGGGTTTTACCGATTTTCTTATAGCCTGCGGAGAGTTCATATACTTGTTTTACAATAAGATTTCCCGGGAAAATCTGTCCGTTGTGGGTATGTCCCGAGAATTGCAAATCGATTCCGTTCTCTACCGCTTCTTGCAGGCGATGCGGCTGATGGTCGAGCAGGATTTTGGGTATTTGCGGGTCTAAACCTTTTGTGAGTTGCGAAAGCGGTTTGCGTTCGGTTTGCGTGGCGTCATCGCGTCCGATTATGTAAATTTCGTCTCCGATTGCCGCTATGGTGTCTATGAGGAGTTCGATATTTGCCTGTTTATAGAAATCGGCAACTACCGAAAAATTTTCGCCGTAATATTCATGGTTTCCGGGTACTGCATACACGCCCAAGGACGATTGTATCCGGCGCAGTTCCTCATCCATTTTATTTTCCATAACAGGCTGCACAAGACGGTCGATTAAATCTCCGGCAATAAGTACCAAATCCGGTTGTTCGGCGTTAATCATTTCTACGTATTTTTTCAACCGTTTCTTATCAATGGAATACCCTAAATGGATATCGCTTACGGCAACGATTTTCAACTTTCCGGGCCGGTTTTTTTCAGACAAAGAGATTGTAACCCCAACGGTTTCGGGGTGGTTGAAGCGGTAATTTCCGATTGCCATCGTCAAAAGCACGGCGAAAATGCCCGCCACGGCCGCCCAAAAACGAAAAGCAGACACATCGGGCAGGAAACGGAAAAAACTGTTTGCCGCTCGCACGAGATCGATCAACAAAAACGCCATCAACAAGTAGAGGAGCAGAATCAGAAAACTATACCCCAAAAAGGTAACTGTTCGGGCAACCGCAGGCGAGATATTATGCGGAAGAAAAAAGGAGACGAGCAGCATCGAAAAAAGGGTGCCGAGTATTATCCAATATCCGTTTTTCAGAAATGAAACCGGCGCAAAGGCCTGCACTCCTCTTGTCGTTACGTAGGAAACGGCGCTCAGCAACAGGAGCACCATGACAATAAAAAATCCGTATCTCATCGGTCGATAATCATTTGGTTCTTACAGAAAATCCGTATGGGATGCACATTGCCGTTCGTTTTCCATTTCGATAGCGTCGGCACTTGCTTTGTGCATCTCTCTGAAAACAAATTCCGACACAAGAAGTTCAACCGCCGGGCACTTATATCCTCTCCACTTGGTTCTGAAGTATTTCTTCCATAACCGAAACGGCCGTTTCCACATTCGGGATGTTTTTGATAACAACCGAACGTTTTTTCCCGACCTCCCTGAGTTGGCATTCGCGGGGATACTTCTGAATATAAATCAGCAACTTGTCGA
This sequence comes from Proteiniphilum sp., assembly GCA_041820645.1. Taxonomy (GTDB): domain Bacteria; phylum Bacteroidota; class Bacteroidia; order Bacteroidales; family Dysgonomonadaceae; genus JBGYGP01. Next base: position 1,658 of record JBGYGP010000082.1, read on the forward strand.
AAGTCGAAGATTTGTAATAAGGGGATTCTTCATCCTGAATCAGCATCAGGGTCATCCCGCTATTTTTAAGCATAATTTTTTCGATATTCAACGTCTTAGCGAGGCGGCGGAGGCGCACAATGCGGATGAGCTCCCGTCCCTGAACGGGAATTTTTCCGAAACGGTCTTCCAAGCGGGCGGTAAACTCCACAATTTGCGTTTCGGTTTCCATGTTGTCCAATTCACGATAGATTGCCACGCGTTCCGCATCGTTCGGGATATACGTAGGCGGAAACATCAGTTCCAAATCGCTCTCAATAAGCACGTCGTCCACAAAACCGGTGTCGGGATTTTCCAACTTTTCGGTCTCTAACTCCGTAAACTCCTCCTTTCGGAGCTCCTGAACGGCTTCGGCCAAAATCTTCTGATACGCCTCGTACCCCAAGTCGGCGATAAATCCGCTTTGTTCGGCGCCCAACAGGTTTCCGGCTCCGCGAATATCCAAATCTTGCATGGCAATGTGGATACCGCTTCCCAACTCCGAAAAGTTTTCGATGGCTTGCAGCCTGCGACGAGTTTCGGCGGTAAGCGAATAGAGAGGAGGCGCCCTCAGGCACCAAAAAGCCTTTTTGTCGCTTCTCCCCACGCGTCCGCGAAGCTGGTGCAGATCGCTGATGCCGAAGTTCTGCGCATCGATGACGATGATGGTGTTCACGTTGGGCATATCGATACCCGATTCGATAATGGTGGTAGCAATCAGTACGTCGTAGTCGTGATGGATGAAATCGGAGATAAGGTCTTCGAGTCGTTTCGGCTCCATCTGTCCATGTCCCACGGCGATGCGGAGTCCGGGAATTTCGCGCTGGATAAGTGCTTCGAGTTCGTAGATATTCTGAATGCGATTGTTTATAATAAAAACCTGTCCGTTGCGCCCTACCTCGAAGTTGATGGCATCGCGAATAACCTCCGTATCAAAGGAATGCACCTCGGTCTGCACCGGATAGCGGTTGGGGGGCGGCGTTCCGATGGTAGAAAGGTCGCGCGAGCCCATCAGAGAAAATTGCAGGGTGCGCGGAATAGGGGTGGCAGTCATAGTCAACGTATCGATATTAACTCTCATCTGTTTGAGTCTTTCTTTGGTAGAAACGCCGAACTTCTGCTCTTCGTCGATAACGAGCAATCCTAAATCTCTGAACACGACATCTTTCCCTACCAGCCGATGAGTCCCTATCAGAATATCGATTTTCCCCTCTCTGAGCTCTTCCAAGATTTGCTTTTGTTCTTTAGCTGTTCGTGCACGGCTCAGGTAATCCACTCGTACCGGAAAATCGGCCAGCCTGTCTCTGAATGTTTGGAAATGCTGTCTGGCGAGCACCGTTGTGGGCACCAATATTGCCACTTGCTTGCCGTCGGTTGCCGCCTTAAACGCGGCGCGTATGGCTATTTCGGTTTTTCCGAAACCCACATCGCCGCAAATCAGGCGGTCCATCGGGCGTTCGCTTTGCATGTCGGCTTTTACGTCGCGCGTAGCTTTTATCTGGTCGGGTGTATCTTCGTACATAAAGGAAGCCTCCAACTCGGTTTGCAGATAGGTATCTTTGGAGAAAGCGAATCCTTTTTCCCGTTGACGTTGAGCGTAGAGATTGATCAAATCGCGGGCGATGTCTTTGATTTTCGTTTTCGTGCGTTCTTTTACCCGCTCCCAAGCGCCGGATCCGATTTTGTTGAGTTGGGGAGCTTCGCCCTCTTTCCCCTTGTACTTCGATATCTTATGCAGCGCGTGTATTGATACAAAAACGGCGTCATTGTTCAGATAGGTGAGTTTGACGACCTCCTGTACCGTGTCGCCCATACGCAACCGCACCAGTCCGGCAAATTTGCCGATTCCGTGATCCATGTGTACGACAAAATCACCCATTTGCAATTGGTTGATTTCTTTTATGGTGAATGCAATTTTCCCCGAACGGGCTTTGTCGGATTTAAGTGAAAACTTATGAAAACGGTCGAAAATCTGGTGATCGGTAAAGCAGGCTATTTTTAACGTTTCGTCCCAAAAGCCTTCGTGCAACGTTTTGTTGATGGCGGTAAAGGAAATCGCGTCGCCCCTGTCTTCGAAGATATGAAACAGACGCTTCTGCTGTTTCTC
>JBGYGP010000083.1:0-3511 GCA_041820645.1 Proteiniphilum sp.
CTCAGGATGTAAACCGTATATCCGTCGGCCAGAAAGTTTTTCAGTGAATCGCTCAACAAATCGAAGTTTTTGTGAAACAGGGGTTGCGGTAAGGTTTTAAATTCGACCACAGCATCTGCCGTATCAGCCATCTTAGTATCGAAGCGGAGAAGGGTAAAAGGCTTCAAAGCAGAAAGAAAAGCGGAAGCGGAAAGCAGTTCTGCCTTTACGAAATTCACCTCTTTGAGGTCGATATGTAACTCGTCGCGATTCAGCGATTCCACACGGCTACTTATCCAACGGAGATCTTCAACGGCTACGACAGCCTCTCCGGGCAACGAATCGAAGAGGGAGGCGCTTTTTGAGCAGGCATCCGAAAATTCGGGTACGATGCGTATTTCGGATAGCTTCTCTTTCGAGAGTTGCGTGTCCACGTCGAAGGAGCGTATGGTCTCTATCTCGTCTCCAAAAAAGTCGAGGCGGAAAGGCGATTCTGCAGAAAAAGAGAAAATATCCAGTATGCTACCCCGGGTAGCGTATTGTCCCGGCTCGTAAACGTAGTCCACATACTTGAATCCGTAAGAATCCAGCGCTTCGCTCACAAACGCGTTATCGACCCGATCCCCGACAGACAGTTTCAGCGTGTTTTGCTTTAATGTTTTTCCCGAAACGGTTTTCTCGGCCAACGCATCGGGATAACTGACAATGATCAGCGGCTCTTCGGAATCGTGCAAACGGGTTAAAATCTGGGTGCGCAACACTTCGTTGGCGGCATCTATCTGTCCGTATTTCGCTCCTCGCTTGTAGGCGGAAGGAAAAAAGAAGACGTCCGTCGAGCCGATTATCTGTGTAATATCGTGATAGAAATAGGCGGCAGTATCCTGCTCGTTGAAAATATAAAGAGTTGTCCGTGCATTTCTCTTGAAAACAGCGCACGCGAACAAAGCGCGAGAAGAACCTTGCAGACCCTTCACAGAGAGAGTTTGTACTGCGTCGAGCAGTTTGTCAGTTGCCGAAATGTTAGGATGCCGGCCGGTAATTTCCAGCAGTTTTTCAATATCAATCGTCATCTTTGCTATTAAATTCGCAAAGGTACGGAAAGATTTCGAGATTTCGTTTTGTTGATCGACACGCTTTGTTTCGAGGCAGCAATTGATTCCTGTCGGGTTTATTTGAAACAGAAAAAATTGTTGTATCCGATACCCAAATCGAACCGCCCATTTGTTACGGCTACCGGTTGTTTTTCCACAACAGCCTTGAACTGAAATGTCCCCGACAAAATGGTTTTTGTGATTTCTCTATCCACATACAGTTTTTGAGCGCGCTTGAAGTTTAGTTCTCCGTCGATGATCCGAATCTCGTGCGCGTAATTTTCTGTTCCCCACGAAACGAGGCACGCCTTGTCTTTCAGATTGAACGTTTTTTTGTCGAGAAAGAGGAGATCTTCATACGTTTCCGGATTGAAATCAGGAAAGGAAAATATCAATTTTGCAGATACATTATTCCAATATCCGTAGAAGTGTAAGCGGCAAGTGTCGTTTTTCACTTCCACTTTGGCGGGTTGAACACGGTTGTTCGAAACAAAAGGTTCGCGGTCTTTATATGCTCCGAAGGTATTGTATCCCCATTCGGAGTAGATGGGAAGTCCCGGGCAGGATTGGTCTTCAATGAAAATCGTTTTTTCGAGCAAAAAACCTGTTTCGCGATGACATGCTGCAAATACAAATAAGAGAACTCCGATAAGAATAAGCGGTATAAATGTGTATGATTTCATAAATTAATCAAAATTTTATCGTGAATAATTGTATAGCGGGAATTGGACTGATATTTGAAACCCTCCCCCTCCGGCATCTTTCTCGAATTCCCATAACCCTCCGTTGTTTTCCGTAAGGTGCATGGCAGGACAAATTACTTCCAGATTGATGTGCATCTGATTCCTTGTTATGAACCGAATACCGAAAGATGAATAGGCGTTCGATAAGATGGAATTGTTTTTGAAGCCTCTATTTGCTATGATTTCTCTTTCGTATTCTTTCATGTCTGAATTCATAAAACTGAGGGCACTTTTATCGTAAACCTTGAATCCTATTTGCGCTCCTCCTTTCACATACATTGCAAACCGTTTCCATTTGGCCATTGTGTAGGCTATTTCGAGAGGTACGGAGAGGTAACTCAGTTTTTCGCGTATAGAGCGAACCATATAAAAATGGGTGCCGTCACTATTGAAACTGCGAAGGTAAAAGAATGAATTGCTTCCTCTTTCCGCACTCCCCGATAGCGTTATCAAGCGTAAACCGGAATAAATGTTGAGTCGATCTTTTAAAAGCGATATTTCGGGTTTAATGCCGAAATAGCTGTAATTCAACTCTCCCAATGTGGCCGAACCATTGGAATAATTGTCGTATCTGCTTATATCCTGGCGTATATCCCACTTATTGTTTGGAGAATATCCAAAAAACAAGATAGCGCTTTCGACCCCCACTCTGAAAGTCGCTGTTTTCTGAGCTTGTGTGGGAATAATCAGGCAGCTTATTGCAACTGCAATAAAAAACATTTGTTTAGAGTTCATAATTCGATTTTTTGGGTTTTTATTATAAAGATGCAAAAGATAGAAAACGTTGCACGGCAGAGAGGACTTTTGTGTTTTTTTAACAACGCCCCCTCCCGATTGCACTTCCTGTTTTTTTAAAGTTTCCCATCAAAACGAATTGCGATAAAATGATTATCTTTGTCCCCTAAAAAAGAAATTTATGCAAACAGATCTGCAAATTGCTCCCGATTACCTGTTTGAGTCGAGTTGGGAGGTTTGTAATAAAATAGGTGGTATTTATACCGTATTGTCCACCAAAGCCAATTCGTTGCAGAAGCTTTATAACGACCGCGTTATCTTTATCGGCCCCGATGTTGTCGATCGGACGGCGAACCCTCTGTTTTCCGAAGATAAAAAACTTTTTTCCGAATGGTGCGATTATGCGCGGATACACCAGAATTTGAACGTGAGAATCGGTCGATGGAACATCCCCGGCAAACCGATTGTTTTTCTTATCCGGTTCGATTCGTTCTTTGAAAAGAAAAACGATATCTACTCTCAAATGTGGCTGGATTTTGGCGTGGACTCACTCCACGCCTACGGCGATTACGACGAATCCTCTGTTTTCGCCTATGCAACGGGCGTCGTGATAGAAAGTTTCTACCGCTATCATCGGCTCGAGGCAAAGCATGTGATTGCCCATTTCAACGAATGGCAGTTGGGAATGGGAGTATTGTACGTGAAGAAAAATCTTCCTAAAGTAGCCACCGTTTTCACAACCCATGCCACCTGCATTGGAAGATCCATTGCCGGAAACAATCTCCCGCTATACGACCATCTGCATCAGTACAACGGAGACTGGATGGCGCGTGAACTCAACATGGAGGCAAAACATTCCATCGAGAAAACAGCCGCTCAGAATGCCGATTGTTTCACTACCGTAAGTCATATCACGGCGCGGGAGTGCGTCCGGTTTCATCATCGGATGCCGGAGGTAACACC
>JBGYGP010000084.1:0-2617 GCA_041820645.1 Proteiniphilum sp.
ACAGGAGAGGATTCCAATAACATAATGAATTTAGTTTATAATGTTCAAAAAATAATTTATCAAACTTCGGATCGGTTGTTGTTGGCAATTGACTTTTGCCCGTTAGTCGGAATGGTACGATTATCCGCCGCCGGCTAAAAGAGAAGGGAATCTCTTGATGGCATATATATTTGCGACCACCGGTTTAATCGCCTCCAATCGTAAATTTCTTAGACCCTTTCCACAATCAATATATTGTCATTCTCTATTTTCACGACCTTTACGGTGGTTGTGTTCAAAAGCGTTTCGGCACCTTCGGTCATGGCATCCAACTCGCGTACCGATCCTCGAACGCTTACCAATACTTTCCCTTTTCCTGCGCGATTGGCGGGAATAGTCAGGTAAACTTCGGCCGTTTTATGCAGCGCATCGGTTATTCTGAACGACCCGTCGTGCGCCAATTTTAAAAGCTGACGCAGGATGATGAAAAAAATAACGCCGAAAGCGATCCCTATAAACATGCAAACCGTTATCAGTATCGCGTCGTCTATTATCATGTTGTATAGAGCTATCCCGCTCCAACTAAAACCGATAAGAAAATTTACAAGGCTGCGTAAGGAGAAAAGATCTCCCAACGAATCGCCGAAACCTGCATCGCTGTCGGTGTCGGCGATAAAATCTCCGGCATCGCCGCCGCCCACAAAAGTGACAATGGTTTGGATAATAAAGAGTAAACTCACCGGAATGGCGATGTACCAAAAGATTTGCAAGAGGGGATCGAGGTCTTGAAGCATTACCATAATATATTAATTTGTTCCAAAAATACTAAATAAATTAACTTACAACTATATTACAGCTATTTTTTTCAACAAGAAAATCTCCTAAAAAGCAACCTCAACCGTTTCCGATCCGTTGAATGTCGGTTTTTTGCCCGTAATTCGACAACCTTTTAATTGTCTTTAAATCTTTTGTTTCGGCTCCGTCGTAACCTGAAAAAATGAAGTTTTGTTTTTACTTTGGCACTGATACGCAATCGGTATATCGGGAATCACCTTTGCTTTTAATATTTCTGAATTCAGGAAAAATAAGATTTAGCAAACAATAAAAATCGTAAGAAGTGAAAAAAATACAATCTTATCGCAGCCGCTTGGAAATAAGTGGATTTTCATGTAATTTTGTGCATCTAATCACTAACTTATCATTGAGTTATCAGTAAAATTATTTTTTCATGAAGAAAATTTCATTATTATGTATGGCAACTGCATTGATGTTTGCTTGCGGGCAGAAGCCCAAACAAGAGGCTATCAGTTACCCTGAGACAGCCCGAACCGACTCGTTCCACGTGTATTGGGGCGATACCGTAACCGAACCTTACGCCTGGCTCGAAAACGATACTTCGGCCGAAACGATGGCGTGGGTAGAGGCCGAAAACAAGATAACGCACGACTATCTGTCGAAAATACCTTTCCGCGAAAACCTTAAAAAACGCCTTACCGAGCTTGCCGATTACGAAAAAATCGGTGTACCTTTTATCGAAAAAGGCAAGTACTACTTCTTTAAGAACGACGGTCTTCAGAACCAAAGCGTACTGTATGTAAAAAACACTCTCGACGGCGAAGCCGAAGTGCTTTTAGACCCCAACAAACTATCGGAAGACGGAACCGTCGCTCTCAAAAGCATTCAATTCTCGCGAGACGGCAAATATATGTCGTACGCCATATCGCGTTCGGGTAGCGACTGGGAGGAAATCTATGTGATGGACCTTGCCACAAAGCAGCTTACTGCCGACAAAATCGAATGGGCTAAATTCTCGTCTATATCGTGGCATGGCGATGGTTTTTACTACTCGGCTTACAACGCTCCGACCAAAGGTAAAGAATTTTCTAATGTCAACGAGTACCATAAAATTTTCTATCACAAAATAGGTACATCGCAGGCTCAGGACAAACTTTTCTACGAAAACAAGAATTTCCCCAAACGTTTCTATTCTTCGTCCGTACCTGAGGAAGAGGGTGCTATCTTTATCTATGAGGGTGGCGCCAACTTAGGCAACCGCTTGTTTGCCCAAGACCTCAAAAAAGCAGGCTCAAAGGTAGTAGAAATCGCCTCTGACGACAAGTTCGACTACTCCGTTATCGATATGATAGGCAATACTTTCTATGTAATGACCAACTACAACGCTCCTAAGTACAAACTTATGAAAGGCGATATTACCAATCCCAAAATAGAAAACTGGGTCGAAGTAATACCCGAAGGCGAAAATGTATTGCTCTCGGCAGGTTTTACAAATGGTAAAATGTTGGTTTCGTACGACAAAGACGCATCGGTGCACTCTTATATTTATACTATTGAAGGCGTTCGCGAAAAAGAGATAGAGTTTCCAACATTTGGCTCTGCAAGCTTTAGTTACGACAAAAAAGAGAAGGAGATATTCTATGCATTCACTTCGTTTACGTATCCCACAACGATTTTCAAGTATGATATAAACACCAATAAGTCGGAAGAATATATAAAGCCAAAGGTTAAAAACAATCCGTCCGATTACACAACCGAACAGATATTCTATACCTCAAAAGAGGGCACACGAGTTCCTATGTATTTGGTTTACAAAAAAGGATTGAAAAAAGATCGCAAAAAT
>JBGYGP010000085.1:0-7807 GCA_041820645.1 Proteiniphilum sp.
CTCCCCACCTTTGCCTCGTTGATTTCCATCGAGACAGACTCCTGCAGGCTCATTAGTACATCCATCCTCTCCTGTTTGACGCCGGCCGGAATATCGTCGGTATAATTTTTATCGCAATAGGTATCCTCCTCGTGCGAATAGGGAAAAGCGCCCAAACGTTCGAAACGGGTCTGCTTCACGAAATCGAGCAATTCGTCGAAATCCTTTTCGGTTTCGCCCGGATGACCCACCATCATCGTCGTGCGCAGGTGAATGCCGGGCACCTCTTCGCGAAGGCGCTCCATCAAATCGATAGTCTGTTGCTTGGAAATGTTTCGCCGCATCATTTTCAACATCTTGTCGCTGATGTGTTGCAAGGCGATATCAAGGTAGTTGCACACATTTTCGCGTTCGCGGATAACGCGCGGCAAATCTGCCGGAAAATGTGCAGGATAGGCGTAATGCAGTCGAATCCAATCGACCCCGTCGATATCGGAAACGCGCTCCACCAACTCGGGCAATTTCATCGATTTATACGTATCCAAACCATAGTAAGTCAAATCCTGTGCTATAAACTGAAATTCCCTCACTCCCGCCGAAACCAGTCCGCGCATCTCTGTGGCAATCTCTTCCATCGGGCGCGACTTGTATTTTCCGGTCATAATAGGGATGGAGCAGTAAGAACAGGTTCTGTTGCATCCTTCCGATATCTTCACATAAGCGTAATGCGAAGGTGTAGAAAGCGAACGGTCGAATTCCAAATCTTTGTAATAGGATTTTCCGAGGTCGGCTATCAGGTTTTTCCACGCAAATTTGCCGTAAAACCCGTCCACTTCGGGAATCTCCTCCAGCAATTCGTCTCTGTATCTTTCCGAGAGGCAACCCATCACAAAAAGTTTTTTCAGCCGTTTTTTCTTTTTGGCCTCGGCAAACTCCAGAATCATGTTTACCGATTCCTCTTTGGCGTCGCCGATAAAACCGCAGGTGTTGATTACGGCAATCTCGCCTCGGGGATTTTCCGAATCGTGTTCCACCGTGTAGCCGTTGGCCACGAGTTGCCGCATAAGCAACTCCGAGTCCACCAGATTTTTGGAACAACCCAGGGTGATGACGTCTATTTTGTTCTTAATCATAAGACAACAATACTGCAATCACGCTCCAAAGAGCGAATCCACAAACTCTTTCCTGCGGAAAACCTGCAAATCGTCGATGCCTTCGCCCAGCCCGATGTATTTCACGGGGATTTTAAACTGATCGGAGATTCCGATGACCACACCCCCTTTTGCCGTGCCGTCCAGTTTGGTGATAGCCAAAGCGGTAACTTCGGTGGCGGCCGTAAACTGCTTGGCCTGTTCGAAAGCGTTTTGTCCGGTAGAGCCGTCAAGCACCAGCAGCACCTCGTCGGGTGTGCCGGGCACCACCTTGCTCATCACATTTTTTATTTTGGTAAGCTCGTTCATCAGGTTTATTTTGTTGTGCAAACGGCCGGCGGTATCGATAATGACCACATCGGCATTGTTCGCCTTCGCGGAACTGAGCGTATCGAAAGCTACCGAAGCCGGATCGGAACCCATCTGCTGCTTGATAACCGGAACACCTACGCGCTTGCCCCAAATATCGAGCTGTTCCACAGCTGCTGCGCGGAAGGTATCGGCAGCACCCAGATAGACCGAAAGGCCGTTTTGTTTGAACCGATGAGCCAGCTTACCGATGGTTGTCGTTTTACCCACGCCGTTTACACCTACCACCATGATAACGAATGGTTTTTTGTCGGCCGACACGGTAAATTCGGCGAGATCGGCCGAATTGTTCTCGGTAAGCAATCGGGTAATCTCTTCGCGGAGAATCCCCGTAAGTTCGTCGGTACCCATGTATTTATCGCGGGCAACGCGTTGTTCGATGCGCTCTATAATCTTCAAGGTAGTATCTACACCCACGTCGGAACTTACAAGCACTTCCTCCAATTCGTCGAGAACATTGTCGTCCACCTTCGATTTTCCGGCGACAGCCCGCGTGAGTCTGGAAAAGATATTCTCTTTGGACTTTTCCAATCCTTGGTCGAGAGTTTCTTTGTTTTTCTTTGAAAATATATCGAATAATCCCATAAATATGTTTCTGTTAATTTGTCGAATTGTACTGTAAATGCAAATTTACCCAATGTTTCACAAAGCTACAAAATAGAACATAAAAAAATTTCCCCACGTTTGTGCGCGGGGAAACTTTTAAACATCTTTAACGGACTTATTTTTTGAAATAATCCTGTACTCTATCGTTGAGAACCATCTCTTCTTTGAAAGAGTATGCTCCCGTTTTTTCAGACTTCACCATTTTGATGACTTTGGTATGGCTGCGTCCTGTTGTAGTGGATTTATCACGGAATCCCGCCACTGCTTTCTTTGCCATAGTTTATATTTTTATTTGATTTCTTTATGTACTGTCATTTTTTTCAAGATGGGATTGTATTTTTTCAACTCCAATCTTTCGGTTGTATTTTTACGATTTTTCGTAGTAATGTATCTTGAGGTGCCGGGCATACCGCTTTCTTTGTGTTCGGTACATTCCAGAATAACCTGCACTCTGTTTCCTTTTGCTTTCTTTCCCATTTTTCTGCTCTCCTTAATTGATTTATGAGTTTAAATACCCTTTGGAGGCAGCCTGTTTCAAAGCGGCATCCAATCCGATTTTGTTTATCGTGCGTAAACCCGATGCGGACACATTCAAACTGATCCAGCAATCTTCTTCTACCCAATAAAATTTCTTTGTGAACAAGTTTACATTGAATTTACGTTTCGTCTTTTTGTTTGAGTGAGAAACGTTATTTCCAATCATTGCTCTTTTACCGGTGATTTGACAAATTTTAGACATTTCTATATTATTGTTTTTTTATTTTTCGTATAATATTGTGTCTGAAAACATAATGACATTTTCCGACAAATCAGGGCGCAAAATTAACCACAAAAAATTTATTTACCAAAAAATCGGCAAACAAAATCTTGTTAATTTTATCTTCCGGTTATCTGCCCAATTCGAAAACCTTACTCAGGTCGGAGTAAAGATTATCCAGGTAATACAAAGTGCTTTTTCGCAGATTAGTTCGGATTTCCTTATCGGAGGCGTTTGCGGAAGAGTTGATGGCGGAATCGGCAATCATTTCCTCGGCCGAATAGGCTTTCGGGAAAAACGCAACGCCGCCTTTTTGCGTATTCTGATAGGTAATATCCCTGACAACCAGCATCAATCCGCCGTTAGTAAGGGTGGCGTCGAACCGATAATTCATCAACATTTTTTCGCGAACGCCGGCGTTGTTTTCGGGCAAAATCAGTTCCACTTTGGAACCTACGGTTATGCTTTTGCCTTTTTCATCGAAGCGAATACCCGATAATAGCGGATTTCCGGCATAATTGTCTTTTCCCCATTTATACAAGAGGGCATATCGCTGGTCGTCGGACAACCCCTCATCGATATGGATAAATTGTTGGAAAACCACTTTCCCATTGACTACCGGCACCGACGTAAATACGGATTGCGCTTTCACAACGGAGAAAACGAAAAGCAATGCGCATAGTGTAAAAATATTTTTTTTCATATAGGATTCATTTTTATTAAACAGTTTTTATGCTAAGTTCCTATAATCAGACTACAAATTTAAAAAAAAGATTAATGTAAGGCAAACGGAAAAAAATTTTTCTTCCCGATAATTTTATTTATCGCTCAAAAACGATTACTTTTGCAACGCGAAATTTGAGAATATAATTTTTTTAAAAAGAAAATGTCTAAACAACATCAGGAAGACAATACCGAACGCCGTATCGAAAATTTTGAAGAAGCGTTGAATACATCGGAACATTTTATCGAAAAAAATCAGAAAACCATCTTATGGGGATTGCTTGTGGTGGTCATAATTGTCGGCGGATTTATTGCCTTCAACCATTTTTATAAGAAACCGCGCGAATTGAAAGCGCAAGCCGCAATTTTTCAGGGCGAACGGATGTTTCAGAACCAGCAGGATTCGTTGGCTCTTTTCGGGAACGGGAACGATTACATCGGTTTCGAGGCAATCATCGAAAAGTACGGCGGCACCAAAACGGCCGATTTGGCGCACGCTTACGCGGGAATCAGCTACAGCAGATTGAACAACAACGAGAAAGCATTGGAGCATCTGAAAAAATTCAAGGGCGGGGATCTGCTCGTCACTCCGGCGATAGAAGGCTCGATAGGCGATGTTTATATGAACATGGGAAAGACCGACGAAGCGATTTCGCATTTCAACCAGGCCGCAAAAAAAAGCCGACGACGAGTTTCTGAGTCCTATCTATTACAAAAAAGCAGGTTTGGCTTATCTCTCGAAAAACAATTTCGATAAAGCAATCGAAACGTTTGAAATGATAAAAGAGAAATACCTCAATTCGCCCGAAGCCCAGGAAGCCGACAAGTACATCGTGGCGGCCAAACTTCAGAAAGAGAAATAAAATGGCAACCGAATTGCACAATCTCTCTTCGTATGACACCCATTCCGTTCCTGAGGGAAAGGGAAGACGAATCGGTATTGTGGTATCGGAATGGAACGAGGAGATAACGGAAAGCCTGCTGCAAGGCGCTTGCAAAACATTCGTAAAGTTTGGCGTGGGGCAGGAAGATATTATTGTGGAGAGAGTTCCCGGTAGTTTCGAACTGACTTTCGGGGCAAAGAGACTGATCGAGAAAGCCGATATCGATTGCGTGGTGGTATTGGGCTGCGTGATTCAGGGTGAAACGCCTCATTTTACTTTTGTGTGCGAAAGCGTTACGCAGGGTGTTACCGCGTTGAATTTGCAAAACGGGATACCGGTTATCTTCGGTTTGCTTACAACGAATACGCTTCAGCAGGCGCAGGCTCGTTCGGGCGGCAAACACGGGAACAAAGGCGATGAGGCAGCAATCGCGGCTCTGAAGATGATTGCACTCAACGAAAAGTATAAATAGGAAGTTTTTTTTTGAGGGATATCCTCCCAACAAAGGGGCAGTTACCAGAGTGGCCAAATGGGGCTGACTGTAACTCAGCTGGCTTACGCCTTCGGTGGTTCGAATCCATCACTGCCCACGATACGATTTGACAATTACTCGATATGCCGATGTGCCAATTGGATGAGGGTTGCGCTTTTATCGGCATATTGTCAAATTGTTTTATTGGCACATTGATTTGCGGAAGTAGCTCAGTCGATAGAGCATTAGCCTTCCAAGCTGAGGGTCGCGGGTTTGAGTCCCGTCTTCCGCTCCCAAAGAAGCAATCTCAAACGGGTTGCTTCTTTTTTTTTGCAAAGCATTTCGATACGGACATTCTTGGAAAGAGACACCACATACGGCAATATTCGCGACTTTACACGGGGCAATGTTTTCGGGCAACTGATAAAACTTGCCACTCCGCTGTTGGCCATCGGATTTATTCAGATGACCTACAATCTGGTGGATCTTGTCTGGATAGGGCGGTTGGGCAGCAGAGCGGTAGCTGCCGTGGGGGCTGTCGGGATGCTCATGTGGATGATGCATTCGGTGGCGTTGCTCTGCAAGGTGAGCGCAGAAGTATCGATAGGGCAATCGGTGGGTGCGAAGCGTTTCGGCAGAGCCGCCGCTTTTGCGTCGCATACAACCACGCTCTCTATCGTTTTGGGGATTTTCTTCGCGCTTGTTTTCTCGCTGTTTCCGCATTTTTATGTGGATTTTTTCGGTCTGGAGCCCGAAATAGCCCGCCAATCGGCGGAATACCTGAGGATTGTTGCCGCGGGTTTTCCTTCCGTATTTCTCATCCTCAATTTTTCGGGCATTTTCATCGGTGCGGGAAGGAGCGACATTCCTTTTTATTTTCATTCGGCGGGCCTTATCTTAAACATTGTTTCAGATCCGTTGCTTATTTTCGGCGTAGGTTTTTTTCCCGAGATGGGTGTCAGGGGCGCCGCCTTTGCCACCGTATTGTCCGAAGCGGCGGTTGTTGCGCTGTTTGTTTATTACCTGAAACGAGGGGAGGGGCTGTTCGGGAAGTTTCCTCTCCTGGCAAGGATAAGGAGGCCGTACCTGTCGAAGATTCTGAAACTCGGACTCCCGGTAACCGCCATGAACATCTACTTTGCGCTTATCAACATGAATCTGGCGCGCACCGCTTCCATCTACGGCGGCTATCTGGGATTGATGAGCCAAACCACGGGCGGGCAGATAGAGGGCGTTACGTGGAACACTTCGGGAGGGTTTTCCACCGCTTTGGGCAGTTTTGCGGCTCAAAACCACGCCGCGCGCAACCCCCACCGGATAAGGCAGGCCTTCCGGCACACGCTGCTGACAATGGCCCTTGTGGGGCTGGCAACCACTTTGTCGTTTGTGTTTTTCGGTAAAGAAATCTTTTCTATATTTGTACCCGAAAAGGAGGCTTACGAGGCGGGCGGGAGGTACTTGCTGATAATGGGCTTTTCGCAACTCTTCATGATGCTGGAGCTTACCACGCAGGGCATGTTCAACGGAATAGGCAAAACGGCGCCGCCGGCGATTGTAAGCATTGTTTTCAATACGTTGCGCGTTCCGCTGGCAATTGTCATCGCAGAAAAAACGGGCGTAGAAGGCGTTTGGTGGGCCATGTCGCTCACATCCGTCGCAAAAGGGGTTTTCTTGGCCGCATGGTTTTATTTACATCAAAAACATAAAAATATCCGAATATGAAAAACGTAGCAAAAATCGCTCTTGCGGGAGTCGTTTTTTTATTTACCGCCTACTCCTGCTCGGTATGGAAAAAGAGCACACGAAAAGAACAAAAGGTGCTTATCGAAACGACCGAAGGCACGATAAAACTGAAGCTGTACAACGAGACGCCGTTGCACCGCGACAATTTTGTCAAGCTCGTAAAATCGAAAACATACGATGGCGTGCTTTTCCACCGCGTTATCGACGCGTTTATGATTCAGGCGGGGGACCCGAAGTCGAAAAACGCTCCGGCCGGAGCCCTCTTGGGCGATGGCGATGTGGGCTATACCGTACCCGCCGAATTCAGAACTCCCGCCATATACCACAAATACGGTGCAGTGGCTGCAGCCCGGATAGGCGACGACGAGAATCCCGAAAAAGCATCGTCGGGATGCCAGTTCTACATTGTGGAAGGGAAAAAATTTACCGACGAGCAGCTCGACAAGATGCAGGAAGACAAAACTGCCCGCTACGGTCACGCCAACGATTCGACCTACAAGTTTGGCCCGCGTGCGCGACGCGATTACAAAACCATCGGCGGTACGCCGCACCTGGACGGCAACTATACCGTTTTTGGCGAGGTGCTGGAGGGAATGGAGGTGGTGGAAAAAATTTCGGAAACGGAGACCGACGACAAAGACAGACCCCTGAAAGATGTGAGGATAAAGCGAATGAGACTGGTGCGGTGACGGTGAGCGGGAAGAGTGCGTAGCCATTCCGGTAAAGAATCGCCGCCGGAAGTTGCGAAAACACCTCAAAATGGATTTTTGCTTCTTTCGGAAGTCACGGAAACACCTCAAAATCGATTTTAGCCCCTTTCGGAAGTCACGGAAACACCCCAAAATCGATTTTTGCCCTTTCCGTAAGTTGCGAAAATAGCTCCAACTCATTTTTGACCCCTTCCGTGAGTTGCGAAAATAGCTCCAACTCATTTTTACCCCCTTCCGCAAGTTGCGGAAACACCTCAAAATCGATTTTTGCCCTTTTCGGAAGTCACGGAAACACCTCAAAATCGATTTTTGCCCCTTTCGGAAGTCACGGAAACACCTCAAAATCGATTTTTGCCCTTTTCGGAAGTCACGGAAACACCTCAAAATCGATTTTTGCCTCTTTCGGAAGTCAC
>JBGYGP010000086.1:0-2708 GCA_041820645.1 Proteiniphilum sp.
AGCCCTCGAAATACTTTTTTCGAAGAAAAACAGAATCATCCTGAAACAAAAAACAGCGGCAGCAACAATAAATTCGGTGCAAATCCGTTCCATCCTTAACGGAGTTCTGGTTCAAGACAAAGATTTGAGCACACAAACCTCCAACGACTTAAATGCGGTAACAAACAAAAAACCGTCTCAAAAAGAGATCGAAGATTTGCTGTTTGCCAATATTTTGGCAAAACACACAAAATCCAACGCCATTGTCTTGGCAAAAGATAAACAACTCATCGCCGGCGGAACGGGGCAAACATCGCGCGTAGATGCTTTAAATCAAGCTATTGAAAAAGCCGGAACATTCAACTTCGATCTCAACGAAGCAGTAATGGCTTCCGATGCTTTTTTCCCTTTCCCCGACTGCGTGGAGATAGCGCACAAAGCGGGTATCACAGCGGTAATTCACCCCGGCGGCTCAATCAGGGATGAAGAATCTATCGATTATTGCAATAAAAACAACCTGACAATGGTAACAACCGGAGTCAGGCATTTCAAACATTAAATTAACATTTACAAACTACAAGCCAACAAATTTTAATTAAAAGGCTACTAAACAAATTATTATGGGATTATTTTCGTTTACACAAGAGTTGGCGATGGACTTGGGAACTGCCAACGCCATCATTGTAAATAATGCGGGAAAAATTTTACTCGATGAGCCTTCCATTGTCGCTCTTGACCGTAAAACCGACAAAATGATTGCTCTCGGCGAAAAAGCCCGTCAGATGCATGGTAAGACACATGAAAATATAATTACGGTACGTCCGCTTCGCGACGGAGTTATCGCCGACTTCAACGCCGCCGAACAGATGATACGCGGCATGATTAAAATGGCAAACAAAAACAAAGGAGGAGGTCTGTTCTCTCCTTCTCTGCGAATCGTGATTTGCATCCCTTCGGGAAGTACTGAAGTTGAAATCCGCGCCGTACGCGACTCGGCCGAACATGCCGGAGGACGCGACGTGTATATGATTTTCGAACCGATGGCCGCCGCACTTGGTATCGGCCTCGATGTAGAAGCTCCCGAAGGAAATATGATTGTGGATATAGGCGGAGGGACAACCGAGATTGCCGTAATTTCGCTCGGAGGAATCGTTTCCAACAAATCTATCAAAATAGCCGGAGACGATTTTACCGAAGACATCATGGACTACATGGGACGCCAACACAACATGAAAGTTGGAGAACGTACCGCCGAACAGATAAAAATCAATGTAGGATCCGTTCTGACGGAACTGCAGGATCCTCCGGAAGATTTCATCGTTCACGGCCCTAACCGGATGACTTCTTTACCGATGGACGTACCCGTCTCTTATCAGGAAATAGCGCATTGTATTGAAAAATCCATTTCGAAAGTAGATTCCGCTGTTTTGAGCGCATTGGAACAAACGCCACCCGAACTCTACGCCGACATTGTGCGCAACGGAATTTACCTGACCGGCGGAGGTGCCTTGCTTAGAGGATTAGACAAAAGATTGACAGAGAAAATAGGAATACCGTTCAAAGTGGTGGACGACCCGTTGCACATGGTTGCAAAAGGCACAGGTATCGCCCTTAGAAATATTGACAAATTCAATTTCTTAATGCGATAACATTGAGGGCATGCAGTTGAGGTTCTCACGCTCAACGGCTTTGGGTAGGATATGAAGAATCTCATAAGTTTTATCTTACGACATAGTTCTTGGCTGGTAGCGATCTTGTTGGTCGCTTTCAGTTTTTATCTCGTATTTACCCAAAACGCCTATCAAAGGAGCGTTTACCTCACATCGGCAAACAACGTGTCGGGATGGTTTAGCGAAACATCCGACAAACTAACCATTTTCTTTAATTTGAACAGAACAAACAAAGAGTTGGTCGTTCGAAATACGGAATTGGTAAACGAACTGCAAAAACTGAAAAGTTTCATTGACGGAATGCAAACAGATTCGACAAAAACAAATGCTTTTGCCGGTGACTCTACGCAGATGCCGCAATTCTCATTCATTCCAGCCAATGTAACCAATATAAGTTTTTCGGGGCCAAACAATTTTATAACCGTAAACAAAGGTTCATCAGACGGTGTAAAACCGGATATGGGCGTAGTTTCGCAAAACGGTGTGGCGGGCGTGGTGTTGACCGTTTCTGAAAATTACTCGTTGATAATCCCGATTATCAACCCCAAATTCAGGGTAAGCGCCAAACTCAAAGGCACGGAAAATACCGGCTCCATCTCTTGGAACGGAAACAAACTTTCGATTGCACAATTGGGTGAACTGCCAAAACATCAGGTTTTCCAAAAAGGTGATACGGTATTGACCAGTTTTTCGAGAATTTTCCCCAAAGACATCATCATCGGTTTTGTAAGAGAACAAGTTTCTTCCAAAGACGACAATTTCAATACGTTAAACATCAGTTTGGCGACAGATTTTTCCTCCCTGAAAAGCGTGTGGGTTATTGACGATAAATATTATCAGGAACAAAAGCAACTCGAAAGTACACTCCAACAATGAAGGCCATCACCATACTCAAAGAGATACTATTGTTCATAATTCTCATTCTTATTCAGGTATTATTGCTCAATCGCATCACGGTTTTCGGTTATGCCACGCCCATCCTGTACATTTATTTTACGGTAAAATTGCCTATTTCGAGAAACAGATTTTACGTAATCATTTCAGGCTTTCTGCTGGGGC
>JBGYGP010000087.1:0-2634 GCA_041820645.1 Proteiniphilum sp.
GTGACGATACATTGATATATGAGTTGTCGGCGCAAAATCCGGAAATAAAAATAGGCGATACCTGCGAAAAAGGGTATCAGCTCCGTCCGCACATTGTCTGGTTTGGCGAGGCGGTGCCCATGATTGCCGATGCGGCAGACTGGGTACGCCAAGCCGATATTTTCGTCATTGTCGGTACTTCGATGAATGTTTATCCGGCGGCCGGATTGCTCGATTATGTCTCGGCCGAAGCTCCCGTATATCTTATCGACCCCCGGGAGGTGCTTCTCCCTCGCTCCGGTGTCCGGCATATCCGGAAAGGGGCTTCGGAGGGAGTAAAAGAGCTTCGGGAAATGTTTCTGTCCCGGAGCAGATAAAAAATCAGGTATTTTCAGAAAGCGGCTCCGGCTCTTTCCCGATATTTTTTTATCTTTGTTACTCTTTTTTGATAAAAGGAGAAAATCGATTTTATTAAAATTTAAACCTGAATTTTGTGAGCAAGCAAGTTGTAGAAACCCCTTTGATGAAGCAATATAACGAAATCAAAAAGCAGCATCCCGATGCTATCTTGTTGTTCAGAGTTGGCGATTTCTACGAAACATTTTCCGATGACGCCGTTGTGGCAGCCGACATTTTGGGTATTACACTGACGCGCCGCGCCAATGGCTCCGCCCAGTTTGTGGAATTGGCCGGATTTCCCTATCACGCCTTGGATACTTATCTGCCCAAGCTGGTACGTGCCGGAAAAAGGGTTGCCATCTGCGACCAGTTGGAAGACCCCAAACTTACCAAGAAAATCGTGAAAAGGGGCATTACCGAATTGGTGACTCCCGGTGTTTCCATTGACGACAACGTGTTGAACCACAAAGAGAATAATTTTCTTGCGGCGTTGTATTCCATCAACGGAAAAGCTTTCGGGCTTTCGTTTTTAGATATCTCTACCGGTGAGTTTTTAACAACAGAAGGGACGCAAGATCAGATAGATAAGCTTCTCGGGAGTTTTTCTCCGAAAGAGATTTTAATTGAAAGAGGGAACAAACGGAAATTTGAAGAAAATTTCGGTTCCAACTTTTTTCTTTTTGAACTCGAAGATTGGATTTTTACCCATGATGCAGCCCGCGACAAGTTGCTGAAACATTTCGGTACCAAAAATCTGAAAGGATTCGGAGTCGAAAATCTTGTCCTTGGCACGGTGGCTTCGGGAGCCATTCTTCATTATCTCGACATCACCCGACATACGCAGGTTGCTCACATCAACTCGCTCGTAGAGATAGAAGAGAGCCGCTACGTGCGGCTCGATAAATTCACGGTTCGGAGTCTGGAACTGATTTCCTCCATGAACGAGGGAGGCAAATCGTTGCTCGATGTTCTCGATAAAACCGTTTCGTCGATGGGTTCGCGCCTGTTGAGGCGTTGGATGCTTTTTCCGCTGAAAGATGTAAAACCCATCCAGAACAGGCTGGATGTGGTGGAAAATTTCTTCCGCGAAACGGAATTGCGCCGGCTGCTCAACGAAAGACTATCGCAAATCTGCGATTTGGAACGGATCATCTCCAAAGCTGCTGCCGGCAGAATCGCGCCGCGCGAAGTAGTGCAGTTGCAAGTAGCTCTTACGGCTATCGAACCCATTCGGGAAGCGTTCTTAAATTCCGAAAACGTAAGTCTAAGGGAGATGGGCGAAAAACTGAATCCGTGCCCGATAATCCGCGACCGGATTGAACGGGAAATTGTTTCCGACCCTCCTAATCTTACCGCCAAAGGCGGATTTATCAAGGCCGGCGTCCATCAGGAGTTGGACGAACTCCGTCAGATAGCCTATTCGGGAAAAGATTATTTGATGAAACTCCAACAACGCGAGAGCGAACGCACCGGAATACCGTCGTTGCGAGTAGCTTTCAACAACGTTTTCGGATACTACATCGAAGTCCGCAACACGCATAAAGACAAAGTCCCTGCGGACTGGATTCGGAAACAAACACTTGTGAACGCCGAACGATACATTACCGAAGAACTCAAACAGTACGAAGAAAAAATACTGGGCGCAGAAGAAAAGATTATCTCCCTCGAAAATCAGATATACAATGCCTTGGTCGAGAGCCTTATCGAATATGTTCCCACCATTCAGGTGAATGCCAATGTGATTGCCCGCGCCGATTGCCTGCTCTCTTTTGCCAAAATTGCACAGGAGAACAGATACATTCGTCCCGAAATCGACGATACCGATGTCCTGGACATTAAAAACGGTCGTCATCCGGTTATAGAAAAGCAACTTCCGCCCGACGAACCCTACGTGGCAAACGATGTCTATCTCGATAGCAATTCGCAGCAAATCGTCATCGTAACGGGGCCCAACATGGCGGGTAAATCGGCCCTTTTGCGCCAGACGGCTCTTATCACCATCATGGCGCAGATAGGAAGTTTTGTCCCGGCCGAATCGGCCAAAGTGGGATTGGTGGATAAGGTGTTTACCCGTGTGGGAGCATCCGATAACATTTCGCTCGGAGAATCTACATTTATGGTGGAGATGAACGAAGCGGCAAATATCCTTAACAATCTATCGAACAGGAGTCTGGTGCTTTTCGACGAGTTGGGACGCGGCACCAGTACCTACGACGGAATCTCCATTGCCTGGTCGATTGTGGAATATATCCACGA
>JBGYGP010000088.1:0-2658 GCA_041820645.1 Proteiniphilum sp.
AATGGCCATTGCCGTAACGATAGTAACTGCTTTTGGCAACGTAATCATCTCTTTGTTGAGAAAAACCATCCCAACCCGTATTCGAATTATTGTGCAACTTGTTGTAGTAGCGGCACTGGTAACTATCGTGAGCGAGGTGCTGAAAGCCTTTGCTTACGATGTCAACAAACAGCTTTCGGTATTCGTACGGTTGATTGTAACCAACTGCATCCTGATGGGACGCCTCGAAGCATTTGCTTTGGGCAACGGCCCCTGGCCTTCTTTTCTCGACGGTATCGGCAACGGATTGGGCTATGGATGGATACTCGTAGTTATCGGGTTTGTACGCGAGCTTTTGGGTTCGGGGAGCCTGCTCGGATTCAAGATTGTTCCCGACGCATTCTACCGAATGGGTTACCAAAATAACGGTTTGATGATGCTTGCGCCGATGGCCCTTATCCTTGTAGCTTGTATTATCTGGATTCACCGCTCGAAAAACAAAGAGTTGCAGGAAGAAAACTAAACACATTCGCTAACAATAAAATTTACAATATAAAATGGATGCAATTAGTTTAATTGTAAAATCGATATTCGTAGATAACATGATTTTCGCATACTTTTTTGGGTATGTGTTCCTATCTGGCGGTATCGAAAAACGTAAAAACAGCATTGGGATTGGGTTTGGCCGTAACATTCGTGCTTGTGATAACCCTTCCGATAAATTATCTGCTGGAAAACT
Organism: Proteiniphilum sp.; assembly: GCA_041820645.1. Classification (GTDB taxonomy): domain Bacteria; phylum Bacteroidota; class Bacteroidia; order Bacteroidales; family Dysgonomonadaceae; genus JBGYGP01. The sequence continues at coordinate 719 of JBGYGP010000088.1, forward strand.
ATGTCCTCAAATCGGGCGCATTGTCGTGGTTGGGCATACAATTTGCTGAAGTCGATTTGAGCGTATTCAGCCTGCTTATTTTCATCGCGGTTATCGCTTCGATGGTGCAATTGGTGGAGATGATTGTAGAGCGATTCAGCCCCTCTCTCTACAACTCTTTGGGTATTTTTCTCCCTCTTATCGCTGTAAACTGTGCCATTCTGGGCGGTTCGCTTTTCATGCAGCAACGCGAGTTTGCCAATGCCGGCATGTCGGCGGCTTACGCTCTGGGTTCGGGAATCGGCTGGCTGCTCGCCATTGTGGGGATGGCCGCCATTCGCGAAAAACTGGAATATTCGGATGTTCCGAAGCCTTTGAAAGGATTAGGCATCACGTTTATCATCACAGCCCTTATGGCAATCGGTTTTATGAGTTTTTCGGGAATCAGCATCTAAATTATTATAAAGAATATTAACCAAGTTTACAATATAAACATCCTATATATACATTATGAGCATATTATTGAATGCCGGCGGATTGACTATTCTGACAAGCGTTGTCGTTTTCTTGTTGATCATTTTGATTCTCGTGGTAGTCATATTAATTGCCAAGGCAAAACTGATGCCTTCGGGAAACGTTGAGATAACGGTAAACGGAGAGAAAAAACTCGAAACGCCAATGGGTTCCACCTTATTGAATACCCTGCAGTCGAAAAATATTTTTTTATCTTCGGCCTGCGGCGGTGGGGGGACTTGCGGACAATGCCGCTGCCGTGTTTTGGAAGGCGGAGGAGAGATTCTCCCCACCGAAAAAGGACATTTTTCACGCAAAGAGCAATTGGCGCATTGGAGATTGAGCTGTCAGGTAAAGGTGAAAGAGAACCTCTCGATTGCTATTCCGGAAGAAGTTTTCGGGGTGCGCGAATGGGAATGCGAAGTGGTTTCGAATCACAACGTGGCCTCGTTTATCAAAGAGTTTGTGGTGAAACTGCCGGCCGGTGAACGCCTCGACTTCAAACCCGGTTCATACAGTCAAATAAGAGTGCCGGCTTACGATACCATCCGGTTTACGGATATGGATATCGACGATAAATTCAAACCCGAATGGGATAAATTCAAAATGTGGGATCTATCGGTAAAAAACGAAGAAGATACCGTCCGCGCCTATTCTATGGCAAACTATCCTGCCGAAGGAAATATTATTACCCTCAACGTTCGTGTGGCTACACCGCCTTTCGACAAGGCAAAAGAGGGCTGGATGGATGTGAAACCCGGAATTGTTTCATCCTATATCTTCAATCTGAAACCGGGCGACAAAGTGATGATGTCGGGGCCTTACGGCGATTTCCACCCCATACTCGACAGCAAACGCGAAATGCTTTGGGTTGGCGGTGGAGCAGGAATGGCTCCTTTGCGCGCGCAAATCATGCACTTGACCAAAACCTTGCAAATAAGGGATCGCAAAATGTCCTATTTCTACGGTGCACGTTCGCTGCAAGAGGCGTTTTATCTGGAAGATTTCTACCAATTGGAGAAAGAATTTCCGAACTTCTCATTCCATTTGGCACTCGACCGTCCCGATCCGGCGGCCGACCAGGCGGGAGTGAAATATACTCCGGGATTCGTTCATCAGGTGATTCTCGATACTTACCTGAAAAATCACGATGCGCCGGAAGATATCGAATACTACATGTGCGGACCCGGTCCTATGGCCGCCGCCGTACAGCGAATGCTCGACAGTTTGGGCGTACCGCCCGAAATGATTATGTTCGACGATTTCGGATAACGAAAGCGATGACGAAACAAAAAGAAGCTGCCCTACCGGATAAATGGGGCAGCTTTTTTCGTCTTGGACCTACCCCGGAACGCATTCGAAACTCCCCATCTCTGGCGGCATCGCTGCGACACCTGTTTATTTATCGGACAGCAGCGATAGACAATATCATCGCCGTCGTCTTCTCG
>JBGYGP010000089.1:0-2809 GCA_041820645.1 Proteiniphilum sp.
ATGTCTATCTTTTTTGGGTGTATTTCATCTTTCTGCGTCGCAGCGGAGGCAAAATGTCATCCGTTGGTCTTGGCTGCAACGCAGCGGAGGCAAACTGCTTTCTTTTTGCCTTTTGTGCTTTGCAGCCGATGCAAAATGTCATCCGCTGGGCTCGGCTGCAACGCAGCGGAGGCAAACTGCTTTCTTTTTGTCTTTTCTGCTTCGCAGCCGAAGCAAAATGTCACCCGTTGGGCTCGGCTGCAACGCAGCGGAGGCGAACCGCTTTTACTTATCGTAAAAAAGGCGATGAAATTGCTTCACCGCCTTTTATCATACATCGATTATACATTCATTACATCATTCCGCCCATTCCGCCGCCCATCGGCATGGCGGGAGCCGGATTTTCCTCTTTTTTGTCGGTAATCACACACTCGGTAGTAAGGAACATGCCGGCGATAGAGGCCGCATTTTCCAACGCTACGCGGGTAACCTTGGTCGGGTCTATTACTCCGGTTTCGAAAAGGTTTTCGTAACGGTCGGCGCGAGCATTGTAGCCGAAATCGCCTTTGCCTTCGCGGATTTTTTGCACCACCACGGCACCTTCTTTTCCGGCATTCGCCACGATTTGGCGCAACGGCTCCTCAACGGCACGTTTCACGATTTCGATACCGGTAGTTTCGTCATCGTTTTCGCCTTTCATTCCTTCCAATGCTTGCATTGCGCGGATATAGGCTACGCCTCCTCCCGGAACGGTTCCTTCTTCCACTGCGGCGCGTGTTGCGGAGAGCGCGTCATTGACACGGTCTTTCTTCTCCTTCATTTCCACTTCGGAAGGAGCCCCCACATAGAGAACGGCAACGCCGCCGGCCAACTTGGCCAGACGTTCCTGCAATTTTTCGCGGTCGTAATCGGAAGTAGTTTTTTCGATTTGCGAACGAATTTGTCCGATACGTGCCTGAATGGCATCCTTCTCGCCCACTCCGTTTACGATGGTGGTCGTATCTTTGTCGATGGTAACCTTCTCAGCGCTTCCCAGCATATCGAGGGTTGCGTTTTCGAGCGTCAATCCTTTTTCTTCCGAAATCACAACGCCGCCGGTAAGCACGGCAATATCTTCCAGCATCTCTTTGCGACGGTCGCCGAATCCGGGAGCTTTTACTGCAGCAATTTTCAATGAGCCGCGCAAACGGTTTACAACCAATGTGGTGAGGGCTTCCGAATCGATATCTTCGGCAATCAGCAACAACGGTTTTCCGGTTTGAATTCCCTTTTCCAGAATCGGAAGCAAATCTTTGATTGTGGAGATTTTTTTGTCGTGAATCAGAATCAGCGGATTTTCAAAATCCACCGTCATATTTTCGGTATCGGTAACGAAGTAGGGAGAGATGTATCCGCGGTCAAACTGCATACCTTCCACTACATCCACGTAAGTATCGGTACCTTTCGATTCTTCAACGGTGATAACGCCTTCCTTGCTCACTTTCTGCATGGCTTCGGCAATGAGTTTGCCTATGTTTTCGTCGCCGTTGGCGGAAATTTTCGCCACGTTTTCTATTTTGCTCAAATCGTTGCCGATTTCCACCGCCTGCGATTTCAGGTTTTCTACAACTTTGGCAACCGCCTTGTCGATACCGCGTTTCAAATCCATCGGATTGGCTCCCGCCGTAACATTCTTAAGCCCCACCCCGATGATGGCCTGCGCCAAAACAGTAGCGGTAGTAGTCCCGTCGCCCGCATCGTCGTTGGTTTTGGAAGCAACCTCTTTTACCAGTTGCGCTCCCATGTTCTGGAACGAATCTTCCAACTCAACCTCCTTCGCCACGGTAACACCGTCTTTCGTGATGTGCGGCGCACCGTATTTTTTATCGATGATTACATTGCGACCTTTGGGGCCCAAAGTAACTTTTACTGCATCCGCCAAAGCATCAACTCCTTTTTTGAGCTGATCGCGGGCTTCCATTTCAAATTTGATTTCTTTTGCCATATTATTTATAGATGTTTAAATTGTTAAACTTTTAGATTGTCACACTTCAGAACTCCGTCGTTTCTCCTCCTGCATCATTTAATGATTGCCAGAATATCGGATTGACGCATGATAAGGTATTTCTCTCCGTCGAGTTCGATTTCGGTTCCGGCATATTTGCCGTACAATACCTCGTCTCCCGTTTTCACGACCATCTCCTCGTCTTTGGTGCCTTTTCCGGCAGAAATAACCTGCCCTCTCAGCGGTTTCTCTTTCGCCGTATCGGGGATAATGATTCCGCTTACTGTCTTTTCTTCCGCAGCGGCCGGTTTTACCAGCACTCTGTCTGCCAATGGTTGAATATTCATACTCATTTCAATTTATTATTTAATTGTTTATATAATAGATAATTGATATTTATCCTTCATCTTTCGACACTATGATGATAGCGAATTCTGTGCCAAAATCATTTTCGCCCGAAAAATAATCAGCAACTGACATTTTTTCAGTTTCGAATGACATCTGTTCAAAAATTCAAAATTTTATCCCATCTTTGTACCTACAAACATTTTCAGAGCAAACATGAAGACAAAGAAAAAACGCAATAACACATTGATTGCAACAAGCACAATCATCGTGGTGCTGGCCGTAGCAGCCGTAGCATTAGCACTATTGAGACGAGAAAAAGAAAATACGGACACCCTCCGGCAAACCGAAAGTTTTGATGTCCCTTTCAAAAAACAAGGCGAATTGCTTTTTATATCGGAGTCCGGCAACGACACCCTCTCGGCAATCGAAATAGAAATAGCCGACACCGATGCCGCCCGCGCCCGCGGACTGATGTACAGGGAATCGCTTCCCGAAAAC
>JBGYGP010000090.1:0-6021 GCA_041820645.1 Proteiniphilum sp.
AACAGGGGATTGGAAATCACACTGAACACGGTAAATATCGACAAACCCAATTTTAAATGGAGATCGAGTGCGGTATTTTCGTTGAATAGAAACAAAATATTGGAACTCTTCGGAGATTATGAAGAGGTGGAAATCAACGGTCAAAAGGTAAGAAGAGAAGTGCCCGACTATGCAAACAACTGGTTTCCGGGACAACCGATCGACGTGATATGGAACTACAATATCGAAGGGATATGGCAGGAAAGCGAAACAGAGCAGGCAGCCGCCTACGGATTATCTCCGGGTGACTGGAAAGCGACCGATGTGGACGATAACAAAAAATACGAAGCCTTGGAAGACAAGATGTTTATCGGATATACACAACCCCGATACCGGGCCGGATTGCGCAACGAGTTTGAATTTTTGAAAAACTTTACCGCCTCTTTCTTCCTGAGGGCCGAGGTGGGGCATTCGGCTGCATTCGGTCAGGCAATACACAGATCTTCTAATTCATATAATGTAATGAATATCTGGAAATTTCCGTATTGGACTCCGGAAAATCCCATCAACGATTATGCCCGGCTTTACACCAATACATCCGTTTTCGGAGGAGGGTTAATGATATATAAACCCAGGACATTCTTGAGATTGCAAGATGTATCATTGTCCTACAACATACCCAAAAGCATCTTAGCCAACGTGGGTATAGACAATGCGGAGATATACTATTCGGGACACAACCTACTGTACTTTTCCAAATGGCCGGGCTGGGATCCGGAATCGCTCAACAATCCAATGCCGAGAACCCATACCATTGGATTCCGATTAACAATGTAAAATGTAATCGGATAAAATAGTTATATTTGTCAATTATAAAAAATAAAATAATCATGAAGAAGCTGTCTAATATTTTTCTCTCAGGTTTTATCCTGCTATGGGCGCTCATATCTTCTTGCGAAGATGATAATTGGTTGCAAATTAAACCAAAATCTTTCTTCACCCCCGAAAACGTATATGTGAACAAAGCCGGATTCGAATCGGCGCTGATAACGATGCGAAAACAGCTTAAAACGGAAAACACGGGATATATCAATTATATAGCAGCCGATTTTTCTGCCTCGGATTTAGGTTCACCCTGGTCACAATTGGATTTTAAGACATTGACACCTAGCACGTCTAAATATTATTCTTACCTGACTTTTTTCACGAATGTGTACGAATTCATAAAAAATACGAATGTCGTTGTTTCACGGATCAATAATATAGAGTGGAGCAGCGAGAACGAAAAGAATGCGATTCTTGCGGAAGCTTTGTGGTTTAGAGCTTATTGGTATTACCGGTTGATAAACACATACGGAGATGTGCCTTTTGTAAATAAAGAGATTACAGAACCTAAACTGGATTTTTACACCCATAGCAGATGGACTATTTTGAATAAATTGGAAAGCGATTTGGAATTTGCGGCACAATGGCTGCCCGAAAAGACCGAACCGGGGGCTCCCTCCAAGGGAGCGGCCAACCACCTGCTTGCAAAAGTATACCTGGCCAATCTGAATTTCGACAAAGCCATCGAAGCGGCGAACAAAGTGATAAACGGGCCTTATGAGTTAATGACCGGACGTTTCGGGATAGATGCTAACGACCCTGTCCGCAATCTAATCTGGGACTTGCACCGTCCCCAGAACTTTAATATCTCGGCGAATAAAGAAACAATACTCGCCATTGTGGACAGGTATGAAGCACCTCCCGGCGGAAAAACCGACGGTCTCTATACAATGAGGATATACAACTGCTCTTGGTATCAGAATCCGGTGAGAGATAGCGAAGGGAAAACGGGTATGTTGCCGAGCGGACTGCAATACGATTCACTAGGAAGGGGCAATGCCAATGTGATGCTGACAGATTATTACCAATACGGAATATGGAATTACGGAGGGCAGACCTGGAAAAATTCTCAGGATTTGAGAAGAGCCGATATCAATTGGGTAGATGTGGATGAAATTTTATATAACAACCCCAATTCGGTCGATTACGGAAAACCGGTTGATAAGAAAAATATTCCAACACCAATGGACTCGTTAAGATGTATTTACGCTATGCCCCATTATATCATGTATGCGAAACAGCAGGACGAAAATGCAACACCCGTAGGAGGAAATTACGATTGGTATGTTTTCAGACTCGCAGAGACCTATCTATTGAGAGCAGAAGCCTATTTCTGGAAGAATCAACTTTCAGAGGCAGCAAATGATATTAATAAAATCAGAGAGAGGGCCAATGCACTACCCATACAGTCAAACGAAGTAACCATCGATTTTATTCTGGACGAACGCGGTAGGGAACTTTTTGCCGAAGAACCGCGCCACTCCGAAATGATCCGAATTTCTTACATATTGGCAAAACTGAATAAAGAGGAGTACACTTTGGATAATTTCAGCAGTAAAAATTACTATTACGACCGGGTCATGAAATACAACAAGGTGTACGAACAAAAAGTTACTTATATCGGGCTGACGGCCGCCATGTCTCCGTTTCATGCCCTTTGGCCGATACCTGACAGAATCATCATCGAAAATTCCCTCGGAGTAATTAATCAGAATATAGGATATAACGGTTCAGAAAAAAACATTCCGCCGCGTGAAACAATCGAAGAATAAAAAAATCTGTTGATTATGAATATCACAAGAGAAAATAAATTAAACAATATGCAAACATCTTTTTTATCCGGAGAGACAAAATCGCCTGCAAAAAGAGGGATGATATGGGCAAATCTTCTGCACTTGGGCACCAATATGTGGGAAGATCATGCTCATGTCGAATGGCCGGGTGTTTCGGAAGAGGTATATCGGGATGATTTTGAATGTAAAACGTGTACCGATGCCATTGCATGGGGGGTTAGGGCTTTTCGGCCCTACCTCGTCTTCGATAATGTTGTATGGGATAAAACCTTAAAAGAAATGGCACGGGCCGGAATGAATATGCTTGTTATCGATTTGGGAGATGCCGTCCGATACCAAAGCCATCCGGAAATTGCGGTAAAAAATGCCTGGACGGTTGACCAATTACGTATCGAACTGGATAAAATACGCAAACTCGGCTTGGAACCCATTCCCAAACTGAATTTTGCAACATCTCACGATACGTGGTTGGGAGAATACGCAAAAATGGTTTCCACCTCAAAATACTATCAAGTGTGCAGCGATCTGATAAGCGAAGTGATAGAACTGTTCGATACGCCTCGGTTCTTCCATTTGGGAATGGACGAAGAGACGGAGTATCACCAAAACACCTATGAGCATTCCGTTATCCGGCAGCACGATTTGTGGTGGCACGATCTCTATTTCTATATCGACGAAACTGAGAAGAAAGGTGTCCGTTCCTGGATATGGTCGGATTACGGATGGCGCCATCCCGAGTTGTTTTTCCGGAAGATGCCCAAATCCGTTGTTCAAAGCAACTGGTACTACGAAGATGAATTCGATTTGAGCAAGATAGACGACAAGGCGGCTTTTGCGCAACACCTGAACAAGATCTGCGTGCAGTTTTACAAAGATCTCGAATACTACGGCTACGACCAGATTCCGACAGGCAGCAACTGGAATTTCGACAGCAATATGGAAGGTACCGTGAAGTTCTGTCAAAAAAATATCGATCCTGCCCGCCTGCTCGGGTTCATGACGGCGCCTTGGTTGCCCACACTCGATATTTGCCTGAATAAACAAATAGACGCCATCCGGCAAATTGAGCATGCAAAAAAGAAGTTTTACCCATAAAAAATATTAAATAATGAAAAAGACAATATATATCAACCTTTTTTGTTTATTGTGCATATGCCTGGTTTCTTGTAGAAGCATGAAATGGGAACCCCTGTTCAATGAAAAAGATATGACCGGTTGGCGAATTTTGAACGGAGACCGGTTTCCGGAAAAAGGATGGACAATCCGAGAAAACGCCATTGTATGTACCGGAGAACGAGGAGGCAGTATCGTTACGAGGGACAAATACGACAATTTCGAACTGGAATGGGAATGGAAACTAACCCGACCGGGAGCCAATTCGGGAGTAAAATACTTCTTAAATGAAATTCCGGGCGACACGGACATATATGGATTCGGCATCGAATACCAAATGATCGATGATGAAGAGTGGGTGGGGTCAGGTCGAATGAAACCGAACGACTATCATACCACCGGAGCGGCTTATGAATTATACACACCCTCGCCGAAAAAGAAACTAAATCCTGTCGGACAATGGAACAAAAGTAGAATCGTAAGCAAAAACGGACAGGTAGAGCATTGGCTGAATGGTGAAAAAATACTTGAATACAATCGATTTAGTCAGGACTTTCTGGAAAAAGTGAAAATCAGCAAGTTTGCGAAAATCACCTCTTTCGGACAACACAACGACGGACATATTTTACTGCAAGACCACGACAGTGAGGTTTATTTTCGCAACATACGCATCAGAAGATTATAACGAAATGTATTCCAATGACAAATTTTAAAACAACAACTATGAACAGACGTAAATTTATACGACAAACAGCGCTTGGCGGAGCAAGCCTTCTCACAGCTTTTCAGCTAAAAACATCCTACACATGGGGACAAACAAAAACAAAAGGTTCTTTACCTGCTATTTTAGGCGGTCCCAAATCGCATCATGATTTATGGCCGGTTTGGCCGGTTTGGAGATCGCCCGAATACGACGAAAAAATATTGGAAGTACTACGCAGCGGCGTTTGGTCGAGGGCGAAAATAACCGATGAATTCGAAAAAAAATGGGCTGAAATGGTCGGCACCAAACACTGTCTTTCGGTTGTTAACGGCACCAATGCATTAATTACGGCAGTCGCTCAGTTCAATATCGGACCGGGAGACGAAGTTATTGTTCCGCCTTATACTTTTGTAGCAACCGTTCAGGCGGTATTGATGAACGGAGCCATTCCTGTTTTTGCCGACGTTGATCCGGAAACATTCCAGATAGATCCCGCCAAGATAGAGGCGAAAATCACCCCGAGAACCAAAGCCATCATGCCCGTACACATTTTGGGCATCCCGGCGGACATGGTCAAAATAAATGCTATTGCGCGGAAGCACAACCTGATTGTGATCGAAGACGCCTGTCAGGCGCACTTGGCCGAAGTAAACGGAAAAAGAGCCGGTTCTCTCGGAGATGCGGGATGCTTCAGTTTCCAAACCACAAAGAACATTCCGATGGGAGAAGGAGGTGCAGTCGTAAGTGACAACAGCGAGTTTATGAATCGCTGTTTCTCCTATCATAATTTGGGTCTCCCGTATAATACTCAAACCGGCACGGTAAACAGAGGAGCGATTATGGTCGGCTCTAAGATAAGGCTTACCGAATATCAGGCCATGATCGGGCTCCTTCAGATGAAGAATGCGGAAAAAGAAACGGATAAACGATGGGAAAATGCCCAATATTTGTCGAAACGGGTAAAAGAAATTCCGGGCGTTTCTCCTGCAAAATTATATCCGGAAACCACCAAAGCGGTTTATCACCTGTTTCCGTTGCTGTATGAAAAAGAGAAATTCAAAGGTATGTCCAGAAGTTTGTTTATCGAATCGTTACAAGCCGAAGGCGTTCCCTGCTCCGCCGGTTATACGCCGCTACACACGCAACCGTTTATTAAAGCGGCCTTCGAGTCTAAATTGTATCGAAAAGCATACGACGAAAAGGTGTTGGATTATGAACATTTCATACAACAAAACCAATGTCCGGTAAATGACCGTATATGCAACGAACGAGCAATCTGGTTGTCTCAAAATATGCTCTTGGGAGATAAAACATCTATGGACAACATTGCGAATGCGATTGAGAAAATACATAAAAACGCCGATAAGATTATTGAAAAAATAAAAAAATAACCCACTGCAAATTCAATAGAAAAAATGAAACGGAACTTTTTGATTATTCTGTTTATCGGAGCATTACTCCCGTTTTCGGGAAAAGCAGAGCAGCAAAATCCGGCAAATAATGATATCTGGAAAGTAGGAATAGCCCGTAAAAAAATCACGCCTCGAA
>JBGYGP010000091.1:0-3456 GCA_041820645.1 Proteiniphilum sp.
AAGTTGTCGGCAAGTTCCCGACAGTTGTCGGCAGGTTCCCGAAAGTTGTCGCCAAGCTCCCGACAGTTGTCGGCAGGTTCCCGCGAGTTGTCGGCAAGTTCCCGACAGTTGTCGGCAGGTTCCTGCCGGGTAAAAGTTTTCCGCCGATTGTTTTCTTCGGGTTTCATCGCTCTTGCTCCCGGTATATGTCGGGGCTGCGCAGGGTTTCGGGAGAGCGATGTTCTGCAGATGCTGCCGGATTGCGCTGCCTCTCCGTGTCGAGACGGATTGTCGGCAATAGAGTATGAAAGATCTGATTTTTCGTGTAACTTTGTGCGGTAAAACAACAAGAACAATGAGTAGAAAAGATTTGCGAATCGTTTTCATGGGGACGCCCGAATTTGCCGTCGCTTCGCTGAAGGCGTTGATAGAAGGGCGATACAATGTGGTGGGCGTAATTACCGCACCGGATAAACCTGCCGGCAGGGGTTACAGGTTGCAGGCATCGGCCGTTAAAGAATATGCTTTATCGCAGGAGTTGCCTGTTTTGCAGCCCGAAAGCCTTAAAAACGAAGTTTTTCTGAACGAGTTAAGAGCGTTGAAGGCCGATGTGCAGGTTGTCGTGGCTTTCAGGATGCTCCCCGAAGCGGTGTGGAAGATGCCGCCCAAGCGAACGTTTAATCTGCATGCATCGCTCTTGCCCCAATATCGGGGAGCGGCGCCCATCAACTGGGCAATCATCAACGGAGAGAAAGAGACCGGGATAACCACCTTTTTTCTTTCTCACGAAATAGATACGGGAGAGATTATTTTTCAGGAAAAAATCGGCATCGACGAGGGCGACAATGCCGAAACCGTTCACGATAAGCTGATGATGAGAGGCTCGGAGCTCGTAATAAAAACCATCGACGCCATCGCCTCGGGAAGCATTGCCCCCAAACCGCAAAGCCTTTTCTTCGGAGCTGCGGAAGAGTTGAAGCCTGCCCCCAAAATTTTCAGAGAGACCTGCCGGATCGACTGGGACGGGAGCGGGCGGCGGGTTTACGATTTCATACGCGGGCTCTCGCCCTATCCTGCGGCGTGGACAGAGTTGCAGGCAAACGGCGCAAAAAGCAGCATCAAAATCTTCGCGGCACGCTTTATTGCCGCCCGCCATCGCTTGCTGCCCGGAGAAATTCGCACAGACAACAAAACCTCCTTGCAGATTGCCGTGCAGGATGGGTTTATGGATATTCTCGAGCTTCAGATTTCGGGAAAAAAGAGAACGAACATCCGGGATTTCTTAAACGGCTTTTCGGTAGAGAGCACGGCGGAGAGTCGGCAATAGCCGGCTCGCTACCATTTATAATTCAGCCCGAAACTAATCATTTCGTTCACCTGAAGGTATTTGAATTTGGGATCCGGTTTCACCGAGTCGTCGTATCGCAAGTTAAGATACAGACGGGTCGAGAAGAAGCGGCTCAGCGACGCATTCAACGTATTTTCAAACTCTATCAGAATATTCTGGTAGCTGGTAAAGTATTTAAATCGAGAATCCCATGTGATGTACTTTGTAAAATCGAATTTGAGATTCGAAATAACCGACGAACCTACTTGCAACCGGAAACGGCTGCCATCGGGAATGCCGTATCGCGAGGCATTCACTTTGTCGTTGCCCACAAAAACGAAATCCACAGAAGCCGGAGACAAATCCACATTCCAACGCACTCTCCGATGCCTTACCTTTTTCGACTTTTTATCCAGCGCATACCTCATACCGATACCGCCGTTGACATATATGGGCGCCAAGAATGCCGAACGGATTTTATGTGAATTGGACAAATAGTTGTTGAACATCTGCGTCTTCAATTCGAGGTTGGTAGAATAAGCCCACCGTCTGATAAAAGACTCCAGCCCGAACACTCCGTAGTAGCGTATCATATCGTCCCCTATGCGATATCGGCGAATGGTATCTTCGGGCGCAGTAAAGAGCGAAAGCCTCCATTCCAGAGTGTTCTCGAAACTGACCTTCTCTTTCTTGTAATTGGCCTTGATAACATGATTGTTGTTGATATTCAGAAAACTGTTTCCTCCTTTGTGCCAGTTTTCCGAGAAATAGTTTTGAGAAAACTGGAGCGAATGATCTCCGTTCCAGATCCAATATTTCCGGCCGATTGTTACCCCCTCTACCTCCGGAGCTTCGAGCGAAAAACTTGTCTCGGCAGAAATCAACTCTTTGAAGGGATCGAACGATTTGAGAATCTCGTCTTCGGAAGTTCCCGGCGCCTTCTCTTTAAAATCGAATACGGAGTAAGCCACTCTGTCCGGATACAAAGAATAGTAGTTGTTTCTTACCTGCCGGATGAAATCCTGCCGCTTCAGTTGCGGAGCAAATGTCTCGGATTGAGGAATCAGCAACCCCTTTCCCGATTGGTCTTGGGTGGAATAAAAAGATAATTCCCGAGGCAAAATCTGCCCCGTAAAAATCATCGGTAAAAACAACGGATCGTAAAAAAGAGTATCCCTGAAAGTCAAACCTCGAAGCGATTCGCTGTCGTAAAGATTATCGGGCAATACCAATGTACCGTTGGCCTTTCTTCTGTATTGCCTGTCCAATGAAGATAGCTGAGGTTTCGGATATGCCGCAAGATCGGCAGGAGGAATGACCGGAATCGATGGCGCCCCCTCAATCGAAACCCGGCGAAGAGTATCTCCGAGGGCAGTATCCTTGTTGAGCAACTTTTCAATATCGGTAATATTCCTGAACAACTCCAGGCTATCCGCATGCTGAGCTTTTACACCCATGGCGCTTATTACAACGCATACAATCAGAACCATATATTTCATACTCACGCTTTTTTGTTTGGTCATGTTACAAACTTCGTATCGGTTGCTGTTGGCTCTTCCGGCAACTGTCGGGAGCTTCGCGATACCCCCCCCGACCGGTAGAGGCTGCGCACGGTGGCAGTTTCGTTGATAAAAAAGCAGAAACCTGATTCTTGCCTCTTTCCCCACACAAAGCGAATAACCCCAAGCCAAGAGCTGACAGTTGAAAAAGAAAATTATTTAAAAAATTCACTTAAACTGCAAATATAAGCATAAATCTTCATTTTGGAGGCGTGTTTACGAATCGTTTGCCTGTTTTCCGGAACGAGACAAGGATTATCCCTCCCCGTTTACGGGCAGTTTTCACACAATCACCCTAAACTCAGCCTATCTTCCGCTATACATCGATTTGTAGTAATTCTGATAATCGCCGCTGGTTACATCCTCCATCCACTCTTTGTTGTCGAGATACCAGCGTACGGTCTTTTCAATCCCCTCTTCAAACTGCAACGAAGGCTCCCAGCCTAACTCCTCCTTCAGTTTGGTAGAGTCGATGGCGTATCGGAGATCGTGTCCGGCGCGGTCTGTCACATAAGTGATCAATTGTTCCGATTGCCCCTCTTTTCGCCCGAGCAGCCTGTCCACGGTTTTTATCATCACTCTTATCAAGTC
>JBGYGP010000092.1:0-5808 GCA_041820645.1 Proteiniphilum sp.
GTGTCCAAAGTTGGACGGAGAGTGTCCAAAGTTGGACGAAGAATGTCCAAAGTTGGACGGAGAGTGTCCAAAGTTGGACGGAGAGTGTCCAAAGTTGGACAAAGAGTGTCCAAAGTTGGACGGAGAATGTCCAAAGTTGGACGAAGAGTGTCCAAAGTTGGACGGAGAATGTCCAAAGTTGGACAAAGAGTGTCCAAAGTTGGACGGAGAATGTCCAAAGTTGGACGGAGAATGTCCAAAGTTGGACGGAGAATGTCCAAAGTTGGACAAAGAGTGTCCAAAGTTGGACGAAGAATGTCCAAAGTTGGACAAAGAATGTCCAAAGTTGGACGAAGAATGTCCAAAGTTGGACAAAGAGTGTCCCAAGTTGGACAAAGAGTGTCCCAAGTTGGACGAAGAATGTCCCAAGTCGGATGAAGCGTGTTCCGGATAAAAAGCGACATCTCCCTCCTTGCAACCGGAGGAGGGAAGAGGGATTTCCCGAAAGGACAGATGATATCGTCAATAAAAAAAGCGCAACATTCAACAATTAAACAATTCGGGAAAATATATTTTTTATTAACTTTGTCATCGGTTTGTTACGAACAATCAAACAACCTGGTTTATATTCAAATCGACACGCTGTTTATTATGTCGAAACTCACATAGAATAACTTTATCCGCATTATTATGCCTGAAATTTCATTACGGGGCATGCAAGTCCCCGCTTCTCCCATCCGGAAATTGGCGCCGCTGAGCGACGCCGCCAAAGCCAAAGGAATAAAAGTCTATCACCTGAACATCGGGCAGCCCGATTTACCCTCTCCCAAAGCAGGGGTTGACGCCCTCAAAGAGATCGACAGGGAAGTGCTCGAATACAGCCCGAGCGACGGTTACCGGGATTACCGCGAAAATCTGGTGAAATACTACGCGAAGCTCCGCATCGATTTAAAGCCGGAAGAGATCATCGTTACGGCGGGAGGCTCCGAAGCGCTTCTCTACGCATTCCTCTCCTGCCTGAATCCGGGAGACGAAGTGATTATGACGGAACCGATCTATGCCAATTACATCTCCTTCGGGATTGCTGCGGGAATAATCATCAAAACCATTCCGGCAAAAATAGAGACGGGATTCGCACTCCCCGAAGTGGAAGAGCTGGAGCAACTGATCACTCCCGCAACAAAAGCCCTTCTGATCTGCAACCCGAACAATCCGACCGGATACGTTTACTCGCAAGAAGAGATGCGGAAGGTTTGCGAATTGGTAAAAAAGCACGACATCTTCTTATTCTCCGACGAAGTCTATCGCGAATTCATCTATTCCGGCACGCCTTACATTTCGGCCTGCCATCTCGCGGAGATCGAGCAAAACGTGGTATTGATCGATTCCGTCTCGAAACGATACAGCGAATGCGGAATACGCATCGGTGCGCTCATCACCAAAAACAGAAACGTACGCGAGGCCGTCATGAAATTCTGCCAGGCGCGACTGAGCCCGCCCCTTCTGGGACAAATCGTTGCCAATGCTTCGCTCGATGCCGGAGAAACATACATGCAACACAACTACAACGAATACAAAAACCGCCGCGATTTTCTGATCGAACGCCTCAACAAAATACCGGGCGTATTCTCCCCCATGCCGATGGGAGCCTTCTACACCGTGGCAAGCCTTCCGGTGGACAACGCCGACGATTTCTGCGCCTGGTGCCTGTCCGATTTCAGCTACGAAAACCAAACGGTCTTCATGGCACCGGCTTCGGGGTTTTACGTAACACCCGGATTGGGCAAAAACGAAGTAAGAATAGCCTACGTGCTGAAAACGGAAGAGCTGGCAAAAGCCATGGACGTACTCGAAAAAGCATTGGAAGCCTACCGAAACAGATAAATGAATACCGAACTTTTTATCGCCCGACGAATATACAAAAGCGACAACAAAAACAGCAAACAGGTCTCCTCGCCCGCCGTCAGAATTGCCGTCGCCGGCATCGCAGTAGGACTGGCAGTCATGATTGTGGCCGTGAGTATCATCATCGGCTTTAAAAAGGAGGTTCGCGACAAAGTCATCGGTTTCGATTCCCACATCCGGATAGCCGGTTTCAGCGACGAAAACGGATACGAGCAAATGCCGATTGCCGTTTCGGAAGATCTGAAAGAGAAACTTCTCGGCAACCCGGCAATCGGACACATCCAGAGCTTTATCACAAAACCGGGAATCCTCAAAACCGATGACAATTTTCAGGGCGCCGTGCTCAAAGGCGTCGCCGAAGATTACGACTGGCGTTTTTTCAAAAACAGTCTGGTCGAAGGCGACATCATCGATTACAACGACACCTCCGGTGTCAATCAGATACTCATCTCCAAAACGATTGCCGACAAAATGCTATTTAAAACGGGAGACTCCTTCACCGTCTATTTCGCACAAGAGCCGGTACGCGCCCGCAAGTTTACCGTCAAAGGCATTTACGACACCAACTTCGAAGATTACGACAAACTGTTCGTCATCTGCAGAATCGATTTACTGTCGCGATTAAACAATTGGGACGAAGACATGGCAAGCGGCATCGAAGTATTCGTCAAAGAGTACGACAAACTGGACGAAACGGCGCAAAACCTCTTTTTCGAAATGGCCTCCTACAAAGACCGGCTCGGAAACAAGTTGTATGCAAGATCGATAAAAGATATCAATCCCGCCATCTTCAACTGGTTGAGCCTGCTCGATATGAATGTCTGGGTAATCCTGATTTTAATGATTCTGGTCTCCGGATTTACCATGATTTCGGGCCTGCTCATCATCATCCTCGAACGCGCCAACATGATCGGGATGCTGAAATCGATGGGAACAAAAAACCATTCGGTTCGAAAGATCTTTCTCTACCTCTCCTTTTTCCTGATCGGCAAGGGAATGATTTGGGGAAATATTCTCGGGACGACAATCTGCCTCATTCAGAAACATTTTGAAATACTCAAACTCGACCCCGCAACCTATTACCTCTCCTCCGTTCCCATCAACTTCAATTTATGGAACCTCCTGCTGCTGAATATCGGGACGCTGCTCGTTTCGCTCTTCATGATGATTGCCCCCTCTTACCTCGTCGCAAAGATTACACCCGCCAAATCGATAAAATTCGAATAACCCGATTCTCTGACAAAATAGACATCCCGCTCCGAAATCACAACATCCGTACAAGAAAACAGAAAAAGTACCGTTCATAAAGTTTTTCCGAATATGTTTGCTTTTCCGCTTTCCGAAAAATATTCCAAGAAAAGATGAAAATCAGTTACAAAATCGTCTCCCTTGCCGCAAGCCTGTTTCTGGGTTCTGCTATTCATGCCCAACAATACATAAACCCCCTCGTCATAAAACCCCAACTGAACGGCAATTTCGGAGAACTACGCAACAATCATTTCCATTCGGGGATAGACTACAAAACACAAAGAGCGGTTGACCAGCCCGTCGTCGCAGTCGCAGAGGGATATATCGCCCGCATCGGCGTCTCTCCGGGAGGATACGGCTTGGCTCTTTACATAAACCATCCCGACGGAAAAACAAGCGTCTATGCCCACCTGAACCGTTTTTCGAAAAAGATCGCCGATTACGTACTTGAAAAACAATACGAGAAACAAAGTTATTCGATAACTCTCTACCCCGAACCGGGACTTCTCAACGTAAAAAAAGGCGAACAGATTGCCCTGAGCGGCAATACAGGCAGCTCAGGAGGGCCCCACCTGCACTTCGAAATCAGGGAAACAGCCACACAGGCCGCCTTAGATCCGCTGCTCTTTTTCTCGCACACCATCACCGACACCCGCAAACCCGATATCCGGGGCATCGCCTTCTATCCCGTAGAGAAACAAGGCGTGGTGAACAAAAGCGCCGACCCGCTCCGGCTGAGTATCGGGAAAAACAAAAAAGGAACCCCGCTCCCCTTAAACCAAACAATAAACGCTTGGGGCAAAATCGGTATCGGCGTAAAAGCCTACGACAGGATGAACGGACAAACAAACATTTACGGCGTAAGGCGTGTGCGGCTTTTCGCAGACGAAAAACAGATTTTCGAAAGCGTGGTCGATAAAATCCTCTTCAATCAAACACGAATGCTCAACTCTTTCGTGGATTTTGAAGAATGGAGACGCAAAAACTCCTTTTTCATGAAATCGTTCGTGGAGCCGGGCAATACGCTGAACTACTATACTGCCGAAAACAACGGATTTGTCGATATCAACGAAGAACGAGACTATCGGTTCCGCTACGAGCTGGAAGATTTTCACGGCAACACGCTCAGATACTCTTTTGTGGTAAAAGGGAAGAAACAACCCATCCCGGAAGCGAAAAAATGTGCCAATTTCATGTTCTGGAGACTGCAAAACAGTTACATCGATTTCGATTTTTCACTCAATATTCCGGCAGAAAATCTCTACGACAACATCTGCTACCGCCACAAGCGATCGGCATCGGAAAACTATCTTTCCGACATATACGAAACGGGAGACAAACCGATACCCCTGCACGGAAAAGCGTCCATGTGGATAAAACTCAAAACCGATACGCCGGCAAACAAAACCCAATACGGTATTTTGGAAATTTCAGACGGAGGAAAAACAAGATGGCTGGGAGGAAACTACAAAAACGGCGGACTCGAAACATCCGTCTCGGAACTGGGTAAGAGATATGCCATCGACATAGACAGCATCGCACCGGTTATAACGCCGATCAACCCCTCGACGTGGGTATCGAAAAAGAAGATTGAAATCAGCATTACCGACGAGCGAAGCGGCATTTCGGACTTCAGAGGAACCATCGACGGAAATTTCGCCCTTTTCGCCCACGATATAAAATCGACCCTCTATACCTATCTCTTCGACGACAGCCGGCTCGAAAAAGGCAAAGAGCACCAACTCGTTGTTACCGTTACGGACAATGCCGGAAACAGTTCGGAGTACACCGCCGGCTTTACCTATTGAAAACTAATTGACAGACATCGTCATCCGATTCTCGTCCACCATTTTTTCTCATATTCAAAATAGCATAGCGCATGCGTCCCAAAGCGGTGTTGAGACTAACGCCGGTTTTTTCGGCAATCTCCTTGAAGCTCATATTCCGATAATAACGCATCTCCAACACCTCGCGCTGCAGGTTGGGAAGAAGCCGGACTAATTTCCTCACATCGTTCAATATCTGACCTTTGACAATCTGCACCTCGACTGTTTCTTCGCACAGGGAAACGTCGTTGAACAAATCGAAATCGTACGCCTCGTTCGAAATTGTATTCGCATTGTTCTCTTGCCTGAAATGGTCGATAATCAGGTTGTGCGCGATGCGGGTAGTCCACGCTTTGAACTTTCCGGTTTCAACGTATTTGCCCTGTTGAATGGTTGTTATCACTTTCACGAATGTTTCCTGAAAGATATCTTCGGCCAGCTCGGCATTGCGCACCGTAAAAAAGATATAATTATAAAGGGATTGTTTGTGTCTGAGGAGAATTTCTTCAAACGCCTCCTTATTGCCTGCCGCATACAACGAGACCAGTTGCTCGTCGGGCATTGACATAAAATTGTCCATTACTTTTTTAATTTTGAATATTTATTATCAATCGAGTAATGTCAATACAATAGGCAATAATTTTTTTAAATGATACGTTCTTTTACTTTTCGGATATGCAAAGGAAAACAGATTTTACTTAATAAACAAAAATATTTTGTTAAAATTCGAAATCCCTACACCCCGTTTGGCAAAGATAACTTGCGCCGGTAGGAAACCAACAGGGAGAAAAGAATCGAGAGAAGAAAAGAATGATTTATTTTTTTCACACACAACAACACACACGTGAAA